>CAYFVI010000310.1:0-2969 GCA_964346525.1 uncultured Dehalococcoidaceae bacterium | reverse complement strand
AGAGTGACATTGACTGAAACTGAAGTCGCTTCCACAGAACGCAGCTATAATGCTCGCTATGGCCTTTTAGCCGGGGCTGCCAAACCTGGTTCTCCAATAAAACGGACAGTTTCACGTGTCAATTTAGCTTGATATCCGTGATTGCAACGCATACCGCAGCTTTGGCTTTTCCTGAAACATCCGGAGCCTGTGGTGCTCAGGCATTCCGCAGCAGAATGAACTCAAACCACCGGGTTGAATGGTTACTGGTTTATTCCATGCCTTTCCTTATTTTCATGGCAAGCAGTGCCAAAATAGCGTAGGCTCCAGCAACGGCAAAAGTGGCCGGATATGCCATAGGCGTGGGTTGTGCCGGATTAAATAGGTCACCACCAATAATGCCAATTATTAAGGTACTAAACCCCATTACCAGTCCAGATATCCATAGTATCCAGGCAGTTGTTGTGGCCAAAGCTTTAAATATCTGTGGCATTTCTACACCTCCGTTAATAGTGTAGCTTAAGTATTTACCATAAAAGTGGCTTTGTCAATACATGTAGCGATTTTTTTATAGCATCTGGCAACAAGCCAAATTGTTTTTGGCTTGCCTCACCGCTATAATTGAAAGATACGGTTCTTGGCTAAGGTATGGAATGCACTGGATATATTACGGCAGCCGTTTTCTGACCCGTCTACTGCTGTTGCTGTTTACTCGGTGGCGGGTGCTGGGCAGAGAGCAAATGCCGGATGAGGGGCCGCTACTGGTTGCGTCCAACCATCTCAGTCTGGCGGACCCGCCGATAATGGGTTGCAGTATCAATCGGCAGGCTATGTTTCTGGCCAAGGAGGAGTTATTTCGCTCCCGACTTCAGAGGTACATCGTCCGCAACTACGGGGCTTTTCCGGTAAAGCGCGGCGGAATGAACCGGGACGCCCTGCGCTTCGCCGAGCAATGGTTCGATAGAGGAAAGGCGCTGATTGTCTTTCCAGAGGGGCGGCGGAGCATGCAAGCGCAGATGGTGGATGCCTTTTCCGGCTCGGCGCTAATCGCGGTGCGGAATGGCGTTCCCATATTGCCGGTGGGAATTTATGGCACGGAAAAGATAACCGGCCGCACCTGGTGGCTGCGCCGACCGGAAATCACGGTGCATATCGGCCGCCCGTTTAATCTTCCATCGGTGAATGGCAAAGTGAAGAAGGAACAGCTTGCGGAGTTCACCCATTTCATAATGGGGCGCATTGCCGAGCTGCTGCCCAAAAAATACCGGGGTCAGTACAGTGATGAGAAAAGTTAGCCGGATGACAATCGAAAAAGCGGATAAAGTGGGCTTCTGCTTCGGTGTGAAACGAGCTCTTGACATACTGGAGAAGGTCGCCCGTGAGCGGGGCGGCGTGGAAACGCTGGGGGCGGTGGTACATAATCGGCAGGTGCTGCAAAAGCTGGGGGAGGTCGGCGTGAAGGTGGCCAAAAATGTGGAAGATATTTGCGGGGATGTGGTGGTAACCAGCTCTCACGGGATAAGCCCGCAGCTTGAGGAGGAGATCAAGGCCAGAGATATTGAAATCATCAGCACCACCTGCCCGTTCGTGCTTCGAGCGCAGGTGGCAGCCCGGAGACTGGCGGAAGCCGGCTTTCTGGTGGTTATCTATGGTGATGCGGAACACCCGGAGGTGAGGGGTATCCTTGGCTGGGCCAAGGGAAAGGGTATCGCCGCCTTTGACAAGAAGTTCATTGCCAAGCTGAACCCGATACCGCGCCGCATCGGAATTCTGTCCCAGACCACGCAGGTGCCAACCCACTTCACCGAGTTCGTCAGGAAACTGATTGATGCTGCTTTTACCCGGGATTCGGAAATGCGGATTATCGACACTATCTGCCACGATATCAGGGAACGCCAGGTCGCCGCCATCGAGCTGGCCGGCCAGGTGGACCTTATGCTGGTAGTCGGCGGGCATCACAGCGCCAATACCAATCGTCTGGCCGAATTGTGTTCTCAGGTAACGGAAACGCATCTGGTGGAAACGGCCGCGGAAATCCAGAATTCCTGGCTGGAAGGCAAACGACA
This sequence comes from uncultured Dehalococcoidaceae bacterium, assembly GCA_964346525.1. Lineage (GTDB taxonomy): Bacteria > Chloroflexota > Dehalococcoidia > Dehalococcoidales > RBG-16-60-22 > E44-bin89. Next base: position 924 of record CAYFVI010000310.1, on the reverse strand, counting down.
CATCGGGGTAACCGCTGGCGCTTCCACCGATGAGCAGATAGTTAACGAAGTATTGAGCGCGTTGCAGGCGTAAACTCAAATTGCCAGGCAGGTCACCGTACGGGATATGCCGGGAACAGGGTGAATTTTCCCGGTAACCAGGTCGCCGATATCATTCAGGCTCTCACCCTGCAGGATGGCAATGATATCATAGGGGCCGGTCACGGTATCCACCGACACAACGCCGTTCAATTTCTGCAACGCTGTAACCACGTCTCTGGTTTTACCCACTTCGGTCTCAATCAATACAAATGCCTTGGCCGCCAACGTATACACCCCCTTTTTGCTAGACTGACTGCAATCACCGGTACTCTGCAATCGGTAGTATAGCCACCGCAAAAGGGCCTGTCAAGATGGATTTCATGTTCTCACCTTGACGCCAGCAAGTGGCTTTACCTATAATTTTACTTGATTTCTACTGGAAAAACATTTCCCACCCGAATGGAAAAGGAGCATTCCCTTGGAATATTTTTTAACTGAAGAGCAAAAGACAATTAAAAGCCTGGCCCGGAAGATTGCCGAGGAGAGAGTCCTGCCGGTCCGGGCAGAGCTGGATGAGAGGGAGGAGTTCCCCTGGGCCATCATAAAAGACCTGGCAGACGCCGATATGTTCCGTGTTTTTGTCCCGGTGGAATATGAAGGGCTGGGCGGCGGTTGCCTGGAACTGTGCCTGGTGGTGGAGGAGTTGAGCCGGGCCTGCGCTGGGGTAGCCGCAACCTATGCCGTGAATGCCCTCGGCTCCTACACTCTGATAGAATATGGCACCGAGGAACAGAAAAAGAAATATCTCCCGGATATCGCCGCCGGTAAAAAACTGACCGCCTTCGCCATCAGCGAGGCCACGGCGGGCAGCGATGCCAGCGCCATAAAGATGACCGCGGACAA
>CAYFVI010000309.1:0-1823 GCA_964346525.1 uncultured Dehalococcoidaceae bacterium | reverse complement strand
GGGAAGCTGTCGAGACCATCAGCGGGCCGGTGCTGATTCTGGCCGGGCCCGGGAGCGGCAAGACCAGGGTTATCACCCACCGCATCGCCTATCTCATCAGGGTTTGCGGCGTCAGCCCGCACCGCATCATGGCGGTCACCTTCACCAACAAGGCGGCCCGGGAGATGGAGGAGCGCCTGCGCAAGCTGGCGCGAAGCTCCGCTGAAAAGCTGACCATCGGCACCTTCCACGCCATCTGCGCCCGTATCCTGCGCCGTGACGGCAAGGCCGTTGGCGTCAACCCCGGCTTCGTTATCTATGATGGCGAGGACCAGATGACGCTGGTCAAGCGCAGCCTTCAGGCGCTCGACCTCGACCCCAAGCAGTACAACCCCCGGGCGATTCACTCGGCGATTTCGGCGGCTAAAAGCCGGCTATGGACGCCGGAGGAGTACCTGAAACATCGCCACAGCTATTTCGAGGAGATCGTGCAGCGCGTCTACGAGCGCTACCAGCAGTTTCTCAGCGAAAGCAATGCGCTCGACTTCGACGACCTTCTGTTGGAAGTGGTGCTTCTCTTCCGACAGCATGAACCTGTTTTATCACGCTACCAGTCGCGCTATCTGCACCTTCAGGTGGACGAGTTTCAGGACACCAACCTCGTCCAGTACGAGCTGATGAAGCAGCTGGCCGGGAAATATCGCAACCTGTGCGTCGTCGGCGACCCGGACCAGTCGATTTACGCTTGGCGCTTTGCCGACCTGAGGAACATACTCAATTTTGAGAAGGATTTCCCCGAGGCGAAGATAATCCTGCTGGAGCAGAACTACCGTTCCACCAGGATGATTCTGGATACGGCCAGCCATGTTATCTCGGCCAACCGGCAGCGCAAGCCCAAGGGACTGTGGACGGAAAACGAGACGGGGGTGTTGCCCGAGATTGTGGAGACCTATACCGAGCATGAGGAAGCGCAGTTTGTGGTCAACGAAATCGAGGAACTACTGGGCCGCGGAGAGTTCAGTCGCGGCGACTGTGCAGTAATGTACCGCACCAATGCCCAGTCGCGCGTCCTTGAGGAGGCTTTTATCCGCTACGGCGTTCCCTACAAGCTGGTGGCCGGGACGCGTTTCTACGAGCGGCGTGAGGTCAAGGACATCATCGCCTACCTGCGGCTTATCCAGAACCCGCAGGACAGCGTCAGCCTTCTGCGCGTTATCAACGTGCCCCAGCGCGGCATCGGCCAGCGGACGGTGGCCGAGCTCTCCCGCTGGGCCAGGGCGAGAAATATAGCTGAATATCAGGCAATGCATCGGCTTACCGGGCCAGAGGCAGAGGCCGCGGAGCATCGACCGTCCTTCAACCCCCGTACCGAGCGGGCACTGACCGGGTTCGTGGAAATGATGGGAGGGTTTATTGCCAGAAGCCGGGAAATGAACCTGGTCGAGCTCTTTGATCACGTTGTCGAGCGTTCCGGCTTTCATGAGTATATCCAGAATATGGCCGATGGTGAGGAGCGCTGGGAGAATGTGCTGGAGCTTCGCACCGTGGCCCAGGATTATCGCGATATGCCGTCACCCGAGGGCCTTTCCGCCTGTCTGGAAGGGGTGACGCTGGTGTCCGACGTCGACAACCTCGACGAGAAAATCGATGCCGCCACCCTGATCACCCTGCACCAGGCCAAGGGGCTGGAGTTCCCGGTGGTGTTCATCGTTGGCATGGAGGACGGCATCCTGCCCCATATCCGGTCGTTCGATGACCCCGACCAGATGGAGGAGGAGAGGCGGCTCTGCTACGTTGGCATCACGCGGGCGGAAAAGAAGGTCTATCTGGTGCGCGCCTTCCGC
>CAYFVI010000308.1:0-1972 GCA_964346525.1 uncultured Dehalococcoidaceae bacterium | reverse complement strand
CTGGGCCCCTTTCTGGTAACCGGTCTTGACGCTCATAACCTGAAGATAAGGAGCCGGCTCAATGGCAGAGTCCAGCAGGACAGCAATACCATCCAGTTGATTTATAAAGTGGGAAAGCTGGTCAGCTATATATCGGCCTTTATGACCCTGCAACCTGGAGACGTGGTCTGGACGGGAACGCCAGGCGGTGGCCTGTGTCCGGTAAAAGTGGGTGATGTTACCGAAGTTGAAATTGAGGGTATCGGCACCCTGAGGAACAGGATAGCAGCGCCGTAGAAGGGGGAAAAATAAAATATTGCATTATTTGCTCAAAATATAGTAAGTTATAATCTAGTATAAAGATGCAGGGGCGTCCTGGCGTGAGTCAGGACTTAAATGGAAGGCAAGTCGGTGAAAGACCGACGCGGCCGCGCCGCTGTGAGTGATGACCAAGTCATCATAAGTCAGAACGCCAGCCTCTGATAGCCTACATTACTCCGCGGGGAGGAGTAGGACTTTTTATACCCCCTCGCTGGAGAGGGGTTTTTTAATTTTTATACCGATAATGGAAATTCTGCTTATATTGTTTATGGCATTAATACTTGATTTGGCTTTTGGTGACCCACCCAGTGCCCTCCATCCGGTGGCGTGGATGGGTAAGGTGACTTCATTTCTGGTAAAGGGAGCCAGAAAACAGTCTCGTATCGTTCAATTTATCTACGGTACGGGAATTGTCCTGTTTATCATAGCGCTGTTTGCTGTTCCGGTTTACTTCGGGCTGCGGTATTTATACAGCCTGAATATTGTGGCCTACATAGTGGTGGGGGCGGTTCTCTTCAAATTAACCTTTTCGGTTAAAGGGCTGCGAAGAGCGGCGCTTATGATTAATAAACATTTGGCGCAGAATCGGCTGGACGAGGCTCGTTATGAGCTGAGGGCGCTTGTCAGCCGTGATACCAAGGGATTAACTCGCCCCATGGTGATATCGGCGACTGTGGAATCGGTGGCGGAGAATATCAGCGACAGTTTTATCTCTCCCCTGTTTTACTTCCTCATTTTAGGTATTCCGGGGGCGGTTGCCTACCGGGCCGTCAACACAATGGATGCCATGATAGGCTATCACGGTGAATATGAGTATCTGGGAAAATTCGCCTGCTGGCTGGATGATGTGCTCAATTTCATCCCGGCGAGATTGACCGCGCTTTTCCTGGTTCTGGCGGCTTTTATGGCTGGTAAAAATGGTCGAGGGTCCTGGAGAGTGGCACTTAATGAGCACCGGAAAACGGAAAGCCCGAATGCCGGTTGGCCCATGGCGGCGATGGCGGGCGCTTTGAACGTAAGGTTGGAAAAAATGGGGCACTATGAACTGGGGGAGCCGTTAACCGCTCTTGAACCGGCGGCAATCGATGATGCACTGAAATTAATGTATATCACCACTGCGGCGTGGGCGGCAATCTGTGGTATGGTGGGAGGTATTTATCTTGTCCTTGCGACCTAGAGGCGAAGTAGAGAATATAATAAAGTGTCCCCACGGCGGGATGAATTACGCTGAACTGAAGGCGGCGGGCATTTCGCCAGAGGCCTTGCTCGACTTCAGCGTGTGCACCAACCCCTTCATGCCCCCGGAGGAAATAAAGACGATGCGTCTGGAGGACTTCGCCATCGATAGATACCCTGATTCGGAAGCCACCGAACTGAGACAGAGACTAGCGGATAGATTAAAGATTGTGCCGGAAAATATCATAGCCGGTAGCGGCACCACCGAGCTTATACGCCTCATCGCCCTGGCTTACTTAAATAAAGGAGATGAAATTCTGCTACTTGAGCCCACTTACGGCGAGTACGCGCTGGCCGGTCAGCTAGTCGGGGCGAATGTGATTAAGCACCGGTCGCGGGCGGAAGATGGTTTTGTCTCCAAAATCGATGATGTTATAGCGCTTATTGACCAGCATCAACCCAAAGCGATTTTCATCTGCAATCCGAACAACCCCAC
>CAYFVI010000307.1:0-2951 GCA_964346525.1 uncultured Dehalococcoidaceae bacterium | reverse complement strand
ATATCCCCCACCGGCGCCGACCACTGCCATAATATCCATGACACCGTCTATACTGATGTCACACCATCGCTGGAGATGCTGCAGGGTATAGGCATACTGGAGCCGATGGCCGCCAATGACCTATCGGCGGCAAAAATCCGGTTGCTCAAATATTACACTGAATACATCCACTTCCTTAACTGCGCTGTTTGCTGCTATTTTGTCATATCGCTGAGCTATGTTGGCCTGGAGCGGACCACGCAACTGGTCAAGGCGGTGACCGGCTGGGATACCACTTTCTTCGAGTTGTTGAAGGTGGGCGAACGGTCAACCAACCTGGCACGAGTCTTCAACCTGAGAGAAGGTTTCACCGCTAGGGACGACACCATGCCCAAGCGGTTCTTTGCCCCCCACCCCTCGGGACCCTTGAAGGTAGCACTTGACCCCGAGGCCTTTGAGGAAGGCAAGGCGCTTTATTACGATATGATGGGCTGGCCCAATGGCATCCCGACGCCGGGCAGGCTCGGCGAACTGGGCATTGAATGGGCGGCAGCGCAGCTGCCGTCAAAATAAGATAATATCCGAGTATCTGAATCAAGGAGGTAAAGCTGCTATGAGCGGAAAACTCTGGGAACCTTTCCGCATCGGGCGCATGGAGCTGAAAAACCGGGTGGTAATGCCCCCGATGGTCACCAGGTACGCCAGCGACGATGGCTTCGTCACTGAACGCACCAAGAGCTATTACGAGGCGCGTGCCCGCGGTGGCGCTGGTCTGATTATCGTGGAGGCGACCTTTGTTCATCGACGGGGGCGGGCCTTTGCCAACCAGCTTGGCATCGGCGATGATAAGTATATTTCCGGGATGAGCGAGCTGGTGGATGTGGTTCATAAACACGGGGCCAGGATTGGCATGCAGCTCCACCACGGCGGTCGCGAGGGGAAATCGGCTTTGAATGGGCTGCAGCCGCTTGCTCCATCGCCGCTGCCCGGCCTTGCTGGTGAAATGCCCAAAGAGATGACTGTTGAGGAGATTGCTGAAACCGTGGCCTATTTCGCCGATGCTGCGGTCAGAGCCCAGACAGCCGGGTTCGATGGCGTAGAACTCCATGGGGCGCACGGCTACCTCATTGACCAGTTCCTGTCGCCGACTTCAAATAAACGGAAGGACGAGTATGGCGGAAGCCTGCCCAACCGGGCGCGTTTTCTCCTGGAAATCATTGCTGACCTAAAAGAGGCCGTTGGCGACGACTATCCCGTCTGGTGCCGTATTGATGGCAAAGAATACGGCGTGGAGGGCATAACGCTGAAAGACGCCCAGCAAACGGCGCGCATGGTAGAGGAAGCTGGCCTGGCGGCCATCCACGTCTCCTCCTGGGGGCCGGAATCGCCGATAAACCGCACCACACCAACCTTTGTCCCGGTGGTGATTGAAGATTTGGCGGAAGGGATCAAGGAAGCGGTTTCCATTCCGGTGATTGCCGTCGGCAGGATTACTCCTGAAGATGCTGAGCGACTATTGAAGGAGGGAAAGGCGGACCTCATTGCCATCGGTAAGGGGATGCTGGCTGACCCGGAATGGACGAATAAAGTGGCCGCGGGTAGGACGGACGATATAAACCCCTGTATCATCTGTAACGGTTGCCGTGATGATATCCGCAACCCGGATATCGCGGGCATACGGTGCTCGGTAAACGCCGCTCTGGGACGTGAGAAGGAGAGCGAAATTGTGCCCGCGGCCAAGCCAAAGAAAATCCTCGTCGTTGGCGGCGGCCCGGCGGGTATGGAGGCGGCAAGGGTGGCTGCCCTGAGGGGTCACCAGGTAACACTGTGGGAAAAAGAATCGCGCCTGGGCGGACAGCTGGTTCAGGCAGCGATACCACCGCACAAGGATAGAATCGCACCGCTCTATAAATATCTGGAGACGCGGTTGCAGAAGCTCGGCGTCAAGGTTGAGCTTGGCAAAGAGGCCAATGCGACCGCGGTTGCCGAGTTCAATCCGGACGCGGTGGTCGTGGCCACCGGGGTGAAGCCGTTCCTCCCCGATATCCCGGGGCTGGACAAAGCCCAGGTGGTTCAGGCCGGGGACGTCCTGGAAGGAAAGGTAAAGGTAGGGGATAAGGTGGCCATAATCGGCGGCGAGCTGGTGGGTTGTGAAACGGCGGAGTTTCTGGCTGACCAAGGCAAGCATGTTACCGTGATGCGGCGGGGCGCCGAGATGGCGACGAGCGTCGGGCCCAGCAATAGGGCTTTCTTCCTCAGCCGGCTTCTGGATAAAGGCGTCACCATGCTCCGCGAGGTCAAATACGATGGCATCAGCCCCGAAGGCGTCATCATAACCACCAGAGACGGCGAGGAAAGGACGATAGAGGCCGATACTATTGTTCTGGCGGCGGGGTCGGTGCCGGATACCGCCCTCTATGATGCCATTAAGGATAAAATTTCTGAAGTCTATCACATCGGCGACTGCGTTGAGCCGCGTACCATCCTTGTCGCCATCAGTGAAGGATTTCAAACCGGCCAGAAGATATAGCCAGCAAAGTATGGAAAGGAGGTGTGTCATGGCCAAACAGGTTATCACGGTACCCACGGCACTTCCCGGTGTCCCTTATTCGCCGGCGATAAAAGCCGGTGACTACGTCTTTGTCTCCGGTCAGGTCGGGCATGTCGATAGCCAGGGGAATAAACTTGAGGGAGTTGAAGCCCAGACCAGACAGGTGCTGAACAATGTTAAGAGGGTTCTGGAGGCAGCCGGCTCATCAATGGACGACGTGGTTAAGACAACCGTGTTTCTGGTAAAGGCAGAAGATTTCTCCAAAATGAATGAAGTTTACAAGACATTCTTTACCAAGGATTTGCCAGCACGTTCCACGGTTATCGTCGCCGCGCTGGCGAGACCGGAGATGGTGGTTGAGATCGAGACCATTGCCTATCTTGCGTGAAGGAAAAGGGAATTTATACTCAAAGTATGCGAA
>CAYFVI010000306.1:0-1818 GCA_964346525.1 uncultured Dehalococcoidaceae bacterium | reverse complement strand
GCGGTCGGCCCGCACCGAGGAAAGGACATCGCTGGTGCCGTCCTTAAATTTGGCTTTCAGCTCATCGGCCGTCATGGGCGTCTTGTGAAAGCCCCGCCAGGCCTCCCATTTGGCGCGGTATTTCTTCCCGTTCTTCAGCTTGATGGTAACGATGTCAAAGCCCTCGGGCCAGCTGACCGTCCACTCCGGCCGGGGAATGAGCTTGACTTTACCCCGAGCCTCTTTGAACCTGGGGTCAACCCGTTTCCCCTCGGTGAAGGTATGCCGGTCGGCGCGCTTTTCCAGCAGGACGCCGGCGAGGCCGTGCTGTAAACTGACCCTGGTATGTTCTCCGTCCGGAGGCTCGAGCAAGTCAAGCTCGTGCACAGCGGCCGGGCTCATCTCCACTTCAACGCCGGCCACATCGTCATAGGCTATATTATGCTCTTTTACCAGATGGAGCGCCGCCTCGAGGGGGCGCTGCTGCAGGGAGTGGCAGGGGAAACTCTTGGTGTCAACGTTGTTGAAGCGGAACTCTTTGCCTAGCCCTTCGGTCACTTTCTGGATAACGTAATCCCCTTTTCCAGCGACCGCGCTGCCGAAGCCGAGGCCAAGGCTGGTATCCTCCAGGATATTGATATCGGCGTTGATTCCTTCTGCGGCCAGCAGGGCCGCGGTAACTCCGTTGCGGCAGGCAAAGCCGGTCTCAACAAAGTGGGTCATGGTCGAGTGATGCCTCAGCGTGCCCGCCGCCTGTGATGCCACCAGCCCGAAGGCATTGAGTATCTGTTTCGTATTCAATTTCAGCAGCTTGGCAGTGGCCACCATGGCGCCAAAGTTGCCGAACACGGGCACGGCGAAAAAGCCCCGGCCGGTGGCGGGCAGACAGGCGAGGCCGATGCGCGACTGCACCTCGTGGGCGATGATGACCGCTTCAAGTACTTCTCTGCCGGAAGCCCCCACCTTCTCGGCGACCGGGAAAATGACCGGGAACACCGTCATCACCCCGACCATCTCCGGTCGGCTGTCGCCTTCCCATTCCGCGGCATGGGCAAAATTGCCGTTGGCCAGGGCGGCGTTGGGCAGCGACGTTTTGAACCCGCCGCCGATAACCCCGGCCTCCGGCGTGCCGCCGATATCCCGGACAAATTTGGTGACAATCCTGCCTGCGGGCAGCGTTGAGCCCCATGTCATTGAACCCAGATTGCACAGCGCCAGTTCTTTGGCGTATTGCACGGTCTTCTGCGGAATGTCATTGAGACCTGCGTCGACCACAAACTCTGCTACCAGCTCGGTTACCGTCATTTGACCCTCCTTCGCTGTGATTTATTAAAAATACGGCTACATGCCATGCTGAAGTCGCACTGCCAGCCGTACCGGCAAACCTTTCTCCATCATTCTGTCCTGTACGGCGGTAACGTCATAGGGTATGCGGTATAATCTTACCATTTTGGTATCGCTTTCGTAGAATGCGTAGCTGGCGCGCGGGTCTCCATCGCGCGGTTGCCCCACCCCTCCCGGATTGATGATCAGTCGGCTTTCCCCCAGGGCAAACCCGATATTGTCCATCAGGCGGCTGAAGGTACAGGAGCCGTCTTCTTCTTTGAAAACGAGGGGGACATGAGAGTGACCGACCAGACAGTAAGGCGAAGGAAAAAAGCTGAAGTTCTCGCTGGCGATGCTGGTTGATAGCACGTATTCCCAGACCGGCTCTCTCGGGCTGCCATGTACCAGCGTGAATTCGCCCTTGTCGATTGACAGGGGCAGGTCCTCCAGATATCTGGCATCTTCCGGGCTTAGCTGCCGGGCGGTCCACTGGCAGGCGAGCGCGGCATCGGG
>CAYFVI010000305.1:0-2570 GCA_964346525.1 uncultured Dehalococcoidaceae bacterium | reverse complement strand
TAATTTTCATCCATCCCTCCTCTGTAGACGCTTTTACGATAATTATAGTATAATCGGACAGATAAGCGGGAGTAACTCAGCTGGCAGAGTCCCTGCCTTCCAAGCAGGTTGTCGCGGGTTCGAGTCCCGTCTCCCGCTCCACATTTGGTTCTTCCACCCTCCAATTTCATCGCAGTTAAAGTTTTTCCCACTGTTTGAATTTTAGATAATATTGTGTAATCTATAAAGTATTAAAGCACCATTATCCGGGTTTCCAATTATGGTCATGAATCTGGTACTAGCCATTGGCATTATGATTACAGCCGGGTTTTTTGCCGGCAGGCTGGCCCATCGCTTCAAATTCCCCATGATAACCGGATACCTGGTTGCCGGAATCGTATTGAGCCCGTCGGTAGCCAATGTTATCTCTCATACTACCATAGAAAACCTCGATGTATTTACCTCCATCGCCCTTGGCATTATCGCCTACTCCATTGGTGGAAGTTTACACTGGAAGTCGATCCGCAAACGGGAAAACAGCATCATTTTGATCGGCATACTGCAGGCTTTCAGCGCCTGGGTACTGTCGCTGCTGATTGTTGCCCTGATAACGCCTTTTTTCTTCAAGCTGCCGGGAGCCACCTTCACTAATACCTACCTCCCGATGGGATTGGTTATTGGCGCACTGGCCAGTGCCACGGCCCCAGCGGTAATCCTGGCCATGATCCGTGAATACAAAGCAAAGGGGGCCCTGACCACGACTCTGCTATCGGTGGTCGCTTTTGATGATGCCCTGGCTATTATTTTCTTCTCGGTCGCCCTTGGTATTGGTCTGCCTCTTTCACTGGGAGAAGGAACTTCTCTCTATCAAATGCTGGCTTTTCCCCTGTTCAAAATACTCGGTTCGATTGCCATCGGTCTCATTCTCGGTTTTGCCCTGATTCATATCGCCCGGCTGGTCAGAGCGCGGTCACTGATATTGGCTGTCGTTTTAGGGATAATCCTGCTCTGCGTTGGCATTACAGAACTTCTAGACCTGTCCGAAATATTGGCCAACATGGTAATCGGTTTTATCGTGGTGAACAGGGGCGGGAGAGAAGTGATGCTGCACGTTATTGATGATATCGAGGATGTCATCTTCGCCATGTTTTTTGTGCTGGCCGGACTGCATTTTTACCTGGAGGTGATGAGGACAGCCGGTCTGCTGGCGCTGCTTGTTGTCGTGGGGAGGTTCAGCGGAAAGTATGCTGGGGCAAGGCTGGGAGCCAGCCTGGCCCGGTCGCCGGAGCCGGTGCGGAAATACCTCGGCATTGCCCTCTTGCCCAAAGCAGGCGTTACCGTTGGGCTGGCACTGCTCGCGCAGAACGCCTTTCCTTCCTTTGGCGAGTTAATTTACAATGGCATTCTGGCTTCGGTGATTATCAACGAACTGATGGCCCCGCCACTGGTGAAACTGGCCATTTTCAAAGCAAAGGAACAGGGCAGGATTACCTCAGACACCACACGGAAATGAGACGTTTTTACTGTTCAACCGACTCTGCGCGATAAGAAGGGACAACACGGTCGATAACCTGTTCCTGAGGCTTAATTTCAGCGTCGCTGCCCACGACGCATTTCCTGAGCACCGCCCCTTCTCCAACGGCAACACGTTGCCACAGCACCGCCTCTTCAAGGACGGCGCCATCACCAATGGTACAATCCGGGCCGATAACCACCGGCCCTCTTACGCTCACCCGCCTTCCAATACGACTCCGACTGGCAATGACCGCAGGCCCGCTGATTTGTGCCGAGCGGTCAATGACGGCGTCTTCCGCACAATACAGCCCATTTTCTTGAGGATTTCCGATGAAGGTCGGTTTATCGTCGGAGAGCAAAATGTCGCAGTTCAGGCACCGGTACTTCTCCGGCGTTCCCATATCAAGCCACTGCCCTTGGAACTTATAGCCGCACATGGTCTCGCCAAGCCCAAGAAGACGCGGGAAAAGCCCCCGTTCGAACATATAATGAACATTATCCGGCACCTGCCGGAGTACTTCCGGTTCGAGGATATAAACGCCGGCGTTTATCCAGTTGGTGGTCACCTCATCCAGCGCCGGTTTTTCCATAAACTGTTGTATTTTGCCGTTGTTGTCCGTCTTCACGACCCCGAAAGCGCACGGATTGTCCATCCAAGTGAGCGCGAGCGTTGCCCTGGCCTTTCTTTCGCGATGAAAGGCAAACATGGCCGCAATGTCAAGGTCGGTAAATATGTCGCCGTTGAGAACGGCAAACGTGCCATCAAGATATTGCTCAGCGTTTTTCACCGCACCGGCGGTGCCGAGCGGGCTGTCTTCCAGAGTATAGCGCAGCCGTACTCCCAGTTGTCGACCATCACCGAAATAGTCCCTGATAATGTCGGGCAGGTAACTCATGGCCAGGATTATCTCCGTGATGCCGTACTTCTTCAGGTAGCATATGGTGTGCTCCAGGAATGGGTGATTGAGTACCGGCAGCATGGGCTTGGGGATGCCATTGGTGAGCGGCTGCAATCTTGTTCCCTCACCGCCAACAAGGATAACCGCTTTGCGCAGTGCTTTTTGCAACTCAACTAT
>CAYFVI010000304.1:0-2704 GCA_964346525.1 uncultured Dehalococcoidaceae bacterium | reverse complement strand
AGGCCTTTTTCTCTGGCAGCGTTAACGATGGCTTCACCAAGGGGATGTTCGGAGCCGCGCTCCGCTGAAGCAGCCACGCTGAGCAGATATCCTTCTTCGAAACCGGGGCTGGCCACGATATCAGTCAACACCGGTTTGCCTTCGGTGAGGGTGCCGGTTTTATCCAAGATGATGGCGTTTATCTTGTGGGCGGTCTCCAGAGCCTCACCGCTCCGGATGAGGACCCCGTTTTCTGCCCCCTTGCCGGTGCCCACCATAATCGCCGTAGGCGTGGCCAGACCGAGGGCACACGGGCAGGCGATGATTAGCACCGCCACGAAGTTGAGCAGTGCGAAGGTCAGCGCTGGTGCCGGCCCCCAGAAATACCACAGCACAAAAGTAATCAGGCCGATGACAATTACCGCGGGGACAAAGTAGGCCGAAATTATATCCGCCAATCTCTGAATAGGAGCCTTGCTTCCCTGGGCTTCTTCCACGAGCTTGATAATCTGGGCCAGAACGGTATCCTTGCCGACTTTGGTCGCTTCGAACTTGAAACTGCCGGTCTTGTTCATGGTGGCACCGATTACCTCATCGCCGGCCTGCTTCTCCACAGGAATGCTCTCACCGGTTACCATGGATTCGTCAATGCTGGAATGGCCTTCCCTGATGACGCCATCCACCGGCACTTTTTCCCCCGGACGCACCATGATGATGTCGCCCACCACCACTTCCTCCACCGGTATATCCATGTCCTTACCGTTGCGAATGACCCGGGCCGTTTTGGCCTGCATGCCGATGAGTTTCTTGATGGCTTCTGAAGTCTGGCCTTTAGCCCTGGCTTCCAGGAATCTGCCCAGCAGGATAAGTGCGATAATGATAACCGCCGTGTCAAAGTAAACACTGGCTTCACGGCCGCCAGCGATGAAAAATCCGGGAAAGAGAACGGCCGCTACGCTGTAGAAATAGGCCGCCGATGTCCCTACGGCAATCAGAGTGTTCATATTGGCTCTTTTGTGCTTCAACCCGGTCCAGAAACCCTGATAGAACTGCCAGCCTGCCCAGAATTGCACCGGCGTGGCCAGTATCCAGAGAAGATAGTGGTTTGACAGGGCCGACGGCATCCAGCTCCCGCTCAGTTCGGAGACAGCGTTCAGGAGCATGAACAGGCCGACGGTTCCGGCGAAAACGAGCTTCCTTTTCAGGGTAAGCAGCTCGCGGCGGGTAGCCGCGGCTACGGTATCGGTTGTCTCGGCGCCCTCGACATGGGCTTCGCCACGGACACTGTAGCCGGCTTCCTGAACGGCCTTGGCAAGGTCACCCAGGGTAACCTTGCCCGCCAGGTACTCAACGGTGGCTCTTTCCGTGGCCAGATTGACGGCCACGGAGACAACCCCGGGCACTTCCGACAGGCTTTTCTCAACATGGGATACACAGGAAGCGCACATCATCCCACCAATATCGAGCGTCTTTTTCTCCAGGGCGACTCCATAACCGGCCTCTTTGATGGCAGCAACGAGTTCCCGCCCCGACACCTTTTCCGAATCGTACTCTACCGATGCTTTCTCGCTGGCAAGATTAACATTGGCGCGGGACACTCCGGCAACATCGGAGAGCCCCTTTTCCACCGTTACCGCGCATGAAGCGCATGTCATCCCGGTTACCGGGATTATCACCTTCTTTTTGGGTTTTACCTCTGTCGGCATCGTCTGTTACCTCCAATGAGCTGCCAGGACATCATCGCTTTATGGCTTTGCGCAAGGTCGCCATCAGCTCCTTGATATGCTCTTCACTGTTTTCGCGACGAATCGCGTCTGATACGCAGCCTTTGATATGGTCCTCCAGAATAAGTAATGAGACTTCGTCGGCGGCCGCCGAGAGCGCGGTTAATTGCTGAACGATATCGATACAGTACCGGTCTCCTTCGATCATCTGCTGAATGCCCTTGGCCTGGCCAGCTATTCTATTCATTCGTGCCAGCAGGGCAGTCTTATCCTCGGTGTAACTATGCTGTCTTAATACCGCAGACATTTCCTTTCAATCCTCCTGAATGCCATATTGCTGAAAACAGCAGCATATACTATATACTACTATACAGTATAGTTCATGTCAAGTCCCCAGGCCGAAAAATTCCATGTGACTTGTACGGGCATTCATGACAGGGGCCCTCAATAGTGCTCATCGGGATGGCATGACTAAGCGTGTCACGGTGTATGCCAGCTTGAAGGGGGACGTTTTTATAAGCAGAAACGCCTTGCAAATGACAGGGCGAACTGCGGTCAAAACCAGGCCCTATTCTTGGGAAAGCTCATCTATCAGCTGTCTTGCCACTTGACTTAATTGCGGGTCATCGGTTAGGTCAATGAACTTTTCAAAATCAGCTATGGCCTCGGCTTTATTACCCTTTCCTTTATAGGCCATAGCTCTGTCGGCATATAGAAGAGCATTGCCTGGTTCAAGGTCGATGGCCCGACTGTAATTAGCAATGGCCAGGTCCCACTTATTCTGGTTAGAATAAGCCCAGCCGCGATTGACATAGGCCATAATCAGTTCACCGTCGAGCTGGATGGCCTTGCTGGCATCAGCAATAGCTAGGTCCCACTGCTCCCTCTGGCCATAAGCCCAGGCTCGGCTGTTATAGGCTTTGGCCAATTCAGGGTCGAGCTCGATAGCTTTGGTTGCTTCTTCTATGGCCTTATTGTAGTAACCCTGCTGGTTCAGGTTA
>CAYFVI010000303.1:0-5946 GCA_964346525.1 uncultured Dehalococcoidaceae bacterium | reverse complement strand
TGTGACTGGCAGGAAATGCCCGACCCGGTCACGAGCAACACTATGAGAAACAGACCGACAATTAATATCATCTTGGTTGCCGTTAAGGCATTGAAACGGTTTTTCATTTACACACCTCTCATTCCATTCTGTTCAATTTGGCTGTCATCCCGCTTCTCTCATCCACGGGTAACCGCCACATCGGTTGACCGGAGAATCTTTAAAGCTACGTTCCCGGCCTGGCTACGAAACCTTGATTTCTTTCTCCGACTTCCATAAACCGTGTATGTTACACAGGGCAGTGGCATACAGGGTACCAGGCTTACTGGTCTTTAAGGTAATGGCCACCTCATGGTTTGTGTATACCGGGCCTTTATTAGGACCCTCAACAGATTCCCCGTGGGCGGAGAATTCAAAATGCCCTATCTGATAGGGGAACTTTTCCCCTTCCGGGTGGAAATAGACGGAAATCCAGCGGATATGGTGTTCTGTGGTATTGGGATGGGCAACTTCCTTGCCTATTGAAATCGTGGCTATGAACAAGTCTCCAGCTTTGACCTGGTCAGCGCAATCTATGACGGGGACATGCTTCTCCGTCTTCCAGTCTGCGCTCTGAAAAAGTTCTCCCAATTGTTTCATTTCGTCCTCCTTTACCATTAAATCAGATTAACCGGGTGGAACGGGCTGGCTTGCCTAAATGCTAGGTACGCACCCCGGCGCTCTTACCATCAGGACCGGTATGCAGGCGGAACGCAGAATCCGGTCCGCCACGCTCCCCCAGATCCAACGGCTGACACCGGAGCGCCCGTGCGTAGCAATGATGATGAGGTCGACCCCATTTTGGGTGGCATATTCAGCGATGCTGTCAGCCGCTTTGCCGGTTATAACTTCTGACTGTACATTGACCCCGTCGTATTTCGCTCGGCTTACCAGCTGAGCAAGGTAACTTTGCGCCACCTCCTTGCTTTCTGAAGTTAGGCGTTTTCTATCTTCCTCGGAGAAACTAATTTCACCGCTGCTGGGCAGGTAAATTGACTCGACAACGCGGAGGAAAACAACGTTTTGCGCACGGCATCCCTTGGCGATAGACTCCACATGAGGAAGTACACACTCCGCCAGCCCTGACCCATCCAATGGCACTAAAACTTTCTGGTACATTTTGTCCTCCGTAAACCGCTTATCTCTTTCCCTGAGGAGGCTTTCATAACAAAGCCTCGATTATGGCCTTATTGAATTTTGGTAAATCGGCGGGTTTACGCGAGGTGATGATATTGCCGTCTTTAACTACCGGTTCATCAACCCAGGCAGCGCCGGCATTCTTCAGGTCTACCGCCACCGAAGGCCAGGAAGTTACACGGCGGCCCATGACGATATCCGCTGATATCAGAAGCTGAGGACCGTGGCAGACGGCGGCTATTAGCCTGCCCTCAGCATGCGCCTTCCGTACCAGGTCGACCATTGGCTGGTGCAGGCGCATTTTGTCGGGAGCGTAGCCGCCGGGGACAATTATAGCATCAAATTCACCGGCTTCAACCTTGTCAGCAGTTTTATCCACTGTCACTTCCGTTGAGCCTCTCTTTCCCCGGTAGCTTTTCTTTGAGCCGCTGCCCACAATCAGCACCCTGGCACCAGCGTCTGTCATCGCTCGCAAGGGCTCCGCGAGCTCGGAGTCCTCAAAATCTTCCTCAGCCAGAATGGCAATACGTTTTCCCTCAAGCATACGTCACCTCGCTTCTGAATCGGTCGTCTTCGTAGCTCCCATCTACTATATCATCAAGCAACACGTACGCCCTTAGGCGCATCTCTCTCCACCCTTTCGTTCATACCTGGCTCCTGGAAGATGCCATGCGGCGAAATAATAGAACCCGAGGCAATGAGATTGCCTCTGAAGCTTGACGTATCCACATAAGGAAGTACCGTGCAATTACGTCCTATGGCGATGTGAGACGGCACGGTAACTCCCTTCCCCAACATGGTAATACCGTTTTCTACCGACAGGAGGGACTTTCCGAATCCGATGTAGCACAGCTGGCCTATGTTTACTCCCTCGTCTATAATGCAGGTATCCGCCACGCTGTGGTAGCCGACTGAGACGTTTTGCATCAGCACCGAATTGCTTACCTCCGCCTGCTCCTCAACCCAGACTCCCGGCGACAGGATAGAGTTCTCCACACGGCCCCTGATGACACAGCCCGGGCTGAGCAAGCTATTTACCACCACGGCTTGCCGAGACATGCTGGGCGGTGGCAGGTTAAGGTGCTGGGTGAGAACCGCCCGCGTGGGGTTAAGGCTGAAGGGAGGCTGTGCGCAGACAAGTTCCATATTGGCTGCATAATAAGCCTGAGGCGTACCGATGTCCTGCCAGTAACCGGTGAATTCATAGGCGTTGACCTTATCCCTTCCTACCATGGCCGGGAGAATGGCATAACCGAAGTCATGTGGTGAGTCCGGCCGGATGGCGTCCTCCTTCAGACGCTGCGAAAGGACATCGCGGTTAAAAACGTAAATACCCATTGAAGCCAGATTGCTCCTGGGATGGCTGGATTTTTCCACAAATTCCAGTATCTCACTATCATTGCCCACGGAAATTGTACCGAAGCGATGAGCCTCCTCGATAGGCACCCTGATGACTCCCACGGTCACGGCTGCTTTTGCCTGCTCATGAAAGGCGAGCATCTCACGGTAGTCCATCTTGTAAATGTGGTCGCCAGCCAGTATCAGCACATTTTCGGTATCGAATTCGTTCAAATATGCTAGGTTCTGGTAGACAGCGTCTGCGGTGCCTTTATATGAGCCTGTTTCTGGCTCCAGGATATAGAATGTTCTGACTGCATTTGCCAATCTCCACTGCCTGAGGTAATTCGCCATAGAGGAGCGCTGATAATCAGTCAATATGGCAATGTCATCGATTCCGGAGTGGGCGCAATTGCTCAATGTAAAGTCAATGACCTTGAATCTCCCGCCAAAGGGTAGCGCCGGCTTTGGCCTTACGTGGCACAGCACGTCCATCCTCTTGCCTTGTCCTCCAGCCAGAATAAGGGCAACCGTCTTACTCATGGCTCATCCTCCTTGTCTTTCTATTCATCGCAGCACCAAATCAATGCAAAAGCCATGCAAAAACCCATCCCGAGACGGCAAAAATTGTCGTCATTATCCTCTCAAAAAGCGCTGCGGGTATTAACCAGGCGTGTAATATTATTACCAGCCCCCCGACACCAAACATCGTTACTAGGAACACCTTTAGTGACCTGTCTGCCATCGCGCTATTCCTGCGGATAATTTGTTGTTCCCTCGGCTAGGTTAAAGAGCGTGTCAACTGCCTGCCTGGCCAGTTCCGAAATTCTCAACGCGGCGAGCTTCCGCTCTCTGGTCGCTGCCACCAGTTTTATCACCAGTGTCGGCTCACGCTGCTCGCCGGCGGGAAGGAAAGAAGGTACGGCGCGCGATATATTACCTCGCTCCTCCGGTTCTTTCATCTTGATACCGACGATTGCCATCTCCCCTCCTGGCAGGTCGAGGCACTCAACAAGCCCGATACAATCGGCAGGGCTCGGCTGTGCCGCAATCTTGAAACACCTGTTTGCCCTGCTGGTGGAACTTGCGAGTTGGCGCTAACCAGCCATTGTTGAACCCCAGCGTCTCCATCGTTTTGCATCCGAGACAAAAGGCCACTAGCTCCGGAACATCGGGAAGGTGACATACTGCGGTTCGGTTTAAAGGCTCAGACTGCGAACGCTGGGCTAATGCCAGAACCATCGCTGTCCTCCAGGAATGATTTTACAACGCTATTTTATAGGGCAGGTGATGGAAAAGTTATAAAATAGGGATAAAAAAAGTTACAAAACTATGACATTTTGGTTGGTGCCAGGGGAACATTCAGAAAGCACGTTCAGGAAGATGGCTGGTCAATGATGTAGCCTGCTTTGGGTACGGTGCGAATGAGTGCGGGAATGCTGGGGTCGGTTTCTACCTTGTTCCTTAGTCGACTGATCCATGTGCGCAGTATTTGCACGTCGTCGCGATATTCCGGCCCCCAGACTCGTGTGAGAAGGTCAGTGTAAAGCATAAGGCTCCCGGCATTCTGGGCAAGCTCGCTGAGCAGAAGCCACTCAATGCGTGTCAGACGGGTCTCTTCGCCTCTCACCAAGACAAGGCGCTTTTTGAAATCAATGGTGACGTCACCCAGAGAAAGCTGCGCGTAGGCTTTGCGCTTTTCAGACGGCGCCTGGCGCCGCCTTACGGCCTCAATGCGGGCAATTAGCTCATCAGGGCTGAAAGGCTTGGCCAGGTAATCATCGGCGCCCAGGTGAAGGCCCTTTACCTTGTCCACATTGGTTCCCTTAGCGCTGAGGATGATAACCGGTACCGAGGAAAAAGTGCGGAGCTCCTTTAGTGTCTCGAAGCCGTCCGTTATGGGCATCATCACGTCAAGCACCACCAGGTCTGGCTCCTGCGCCTGCACCTCCTCTAAAGCCTCTGTACCATTGCTGGCAGTGAGAACCTCGTAGCCGTAGACCTTGAGTTTGGAGCTCAGGAAGTTAAGGATACGCGGCTCGTCATCAACCACCAGTACGCGGTACTGTTTCACGGTATTATCCTGCAAATGCCTGTTTACCCCAAATAATATAGGCAAATGCCGGCGATGTCAAAGCACGCTTTCTTTACTTTCATTGACTGATAATTGAAGCAGAACTAGAATATGACCAGTTAGCCAGATTGCCAGAGCGGCGCAAGGAGGATGCTGATGAGAGACGAACTTAGGAATAGTGGCATCGATGTGATTGGCAGCGTGCCCTGGGGTACCCACTTCTGCCAGTTTTACCAGACAAAGCAGGATTTGCTCAATATACTTGTCCCCTATTTCAAAGCCGGTCTGGAGAATAATGAATTCTGCATGTGGATCACCTCCGAGCCCCTTATGGTAACCGAGGCTCAGGAGGTGATGAGGCAGGCAGTTAAGGATTTTGGCAGGTATCTGGACCAAGGGCAAATAGAGATAATACCATACCAGGAATGGTATCTGCTGGGGGGAACGTTCAATGATGATCGGGCGCTTGAGGGCTGGGTCAGTAAGCTGGAGCAGGCTCAAACCAGGGGGTTTTCCGGACTGCGGCTGACGGGCAACACGTTCTGGCTGGAGAAAAATCACTGGCAGGCGTTCACAGAATATGAAGCCAAGATAAACGCTATTATCGGGAAATATAAAATGATGGCGATTTGTACCTACAACCTGGACCGATGTGACGGCACCGCGGTAATCGACGTGGTCAAGAACCATCAGTTTGCCCTGGTCAAGCAGGAGGGGAAGTGGGACATCATCGAAAGCACTATCTACAAGCAGGCTAAAGAAGCCCTGCGTCAGAGTGAGGAGCGGTATCGGAACCTGTTTAACAACATTCGGGAGGGTTTTGGTTTGGCGGAAATCATCCTGGATGACAGCGGGAAGCCATACGACTACAGGCTGATCGAAGTTAACGAGGCGTTTGGCCGTCTGACCGGTTTTACTCCTGAGGTGGCAAACGGGAAAACAGCCCGCCAGCTTGTGCCTGAGATTGAGCCTCACTGGATTGAGACCTACGGCAGGGTAGCACTTACCGGCGAGCCGGTGCACTTCGAGAATTATGCCGAAGCTCTCGGTAAGTGGTATGAGGTTGACGCCTATTCTCCGGGAAAAGGCTACTTTGTTCATATCTTCCGGGACATCACCGAGCGCAAACAGATGGAAGAGGCGCTGCGGGAGACCGAGCGGGACCTGAACCGTGCTCAGTTAGTGGCGCAAACCGGAAGCTGGCGGTTGGATATACGGCGTAATGAATTATTATGGTCCGGTGAGAGTCACCGCATATTTGGCATCCCCCAGAGAACGGCCATGACTTATGAGACTTTCCTCTCCAGCGTGCATCCGGAGGACCGGGAGTACGTTGACCGGAAATGGACGGCGGCTCTCCGCGGCGAGCCATACGACAT
>CAYFVI010000302.1:0-8938 GCA_964346525.1 uncultured Dehalococcoidaceae bacterium | reverse complement strand
AATATCGAGTAAATTCTAATTATAGTGCCACTTACCGCTACCGCCAGCACGACGCCAATGGCAAGCTGTGCTGGAGTGTGTTCATTAATCCGGTACTTGGCCCAGCTGACCGGAGGGATGGCAGCCAGAAGAACAAGATAAATCTGCCCCCAGGTCAGTGCCGCCATGAGCACAATGACGGTGACCGCTGTCAGGTGATAGCTTACCCGGTAGAACAAGTTGAAAAATGCGGTCACGATTGAACTTGCCAGCAAGGCCGCAAGCGTGGCAAGCAGAAGCGGTGAAGCTTTAAGAAATATCAGAATTGTCAAGCAAGGCAGTCCCAGCAAAAGTCCCAGAAGCAAAACATCTCTCGGGTGCTGCTTCAGAAAAAAGGTCGGGTTGGCCAGAAGCTTTGTGCCGCCACCGCTTTTGGAGGTTCTGAGGTAGACGTATACCAGCGGCAGTAAAACGAGGAATAATAAAACTACCGCAATCCAGCTAATCAGGGCACGTACATCAGTGGACTCGGTATAGGCCATCAGCAACAGTACCAGTACACTGAGGATACAGGGATTCGTAATTTTAGAGATAACCCAGGCCAGATAGGCTGAGCGGCTTGCCTTTACTTCCACTTTTTCTGGTCTCAATTGTCCTGGAGAGTTCACACTATCCTGCTACTGTCCTGTTATTTCGGCGGCGTTTTGGCCAGCTATCCGACCTGAAGCGAGTGCCCAGAGATAACCGGTGCCGGTCAGGTAACCGGGGCAAGGGTTGTCCGAAGTTGCCGCGCCCCCCAGGCTCGGCGTATTATCGCCGGCGGCATATAGACGGGGTACTGGGTGCCCCCAGCGATGTATTACCTGAGCTCTGGAATTGACTTTAAGCCCACCAATGGACTGCATTACTATGGTGCGGACCCACGTGCCATACAACTTCCCGAAGGGGAAATATCTGTCGGCCGTTTTCTGGAGGTTATCGGAGTCAACGCCGGTCCTAGCTGCCAGCTCAAATGCCGTTTCACCATAATAAAATAGTTCCCTGCTTAAATATTTATCGATACTCCGGTGTAACTTTACCACACTCTTCAGAATTCTTTCATCCAGGATTAAGAGTGCTACCGCATCCGGTTGTCGCATCACCGGCGGTGCGGTCAGCGCATAGCCCTGGCTCTCATCGGCAAATCTCCGCCCATTTTTGTTAACCAAGATGGCTCCCTTGGCCATCGCTTCCGATATGCCCAGTATACGAAGCCCCCTTTTCGCCGAACCCAACGAGTACAGTTCTGCGGCATCCATATTGAGAACGTCAGCTCCAACCTCCATTCCCATCCGTATGCCATCGCCCGTGCTTCCGGCACCGGAGACACAGGGCATTTCAGCATATTTCGGCAGGTACTCGGCCATCATACCTTTGTTTTTCCCGAATCCTCCTGCGGCCAGAACCGTAGCTCGACTGGCTTTTATTATTGCCTTTTCTCCTCCGGCAGAAGCCTGCACACCCTCTACTCCATTTTCTTCGTCCAGGATTAGATGTTCTGCCATCATGCCAAGTCTAACCTCGGCGCCTTTGCTCATAACCCTTTGCAGAAGTAACTTAACCGTGTTAGCGCCATCCAGACCTTGCTCTAAATGCACGCGAGGAACGCTGTGCCCCGGATAGTGCATTACTTCAAAGAATTCGGCCCCGATTCCCACCAGCCAATCGTATAGCTGGCTGCCCTGCCGGGCTGCCGTGATAACTATATCTTCCGGAATGGTGTGGCGATTAGCTTTGAGGATATCTTGAGCCAACAGCTCAGCTGAGTCCTGAATCCCCTTCTGCCTTTGCAGGGGGGTATCCACAAAGGCAAAAGTGCCACCCCCGAGAGCTGAGTTGCTGGCCAGCGGGTTGCGGCGCCCCAGGACAATCACTTTTGCCCCGGCATTCAGCGCTTCGATAGCCGCCGCCAATCCAGCAAAACCAGCGCCTACGACAAGCACATCGCATTGAAGTTGCTGAGTCTGTTTGCGGCTCACTTCAAGGCACCCCCCTCTTTATACCAGGAAAAGTTGCGGCCGTATATATATTAACAGGTGAAGTCTAGATTTACGAACGCGCTTTGTCAACCACCGCCATTCCGGGCTTTATTCGGTATTGCCAAGCGCTTCCTTCCAGTGTATGATATATACAGTGGTTTCGAGTGAGGTTATGACGTACTCGGACAGAGCCGTTAGCAAACGGCTTGATTGCTCAAGACGGATGACCTAAATTCAGGCCAACTATCAGGAAGAGGAGAAGCTACTTAATGGGTTTTGAAGACAAGACACTGGAATGCTCCGATTGCGGGTCTAGCTTTACCTTCAGCGCCGAGGAGCAAGAGTTCTTCCAGACCAAGGGCTACACCAACGAGCCCAAACGATGCCCCAAATGCCGGGAAGCAAGGAGAGCACAGCGTTATCAAGGTGACAGCTACAACTACCGACCAGCACGCCGAATGTTCCCCGCGGTATGCGCCGAGTGTGGTCAGGACACTGAGGTGCCATTTGAGCCACGCGAAGGCAGGCCGGTATATTGCAGCACATGCTATAGCAAGATAAGAATGTCCCGATAGCAACGGATTCGCCGCTCATAGGCTATTTGCACCCACCACAAAGGAAAACTCCATCCGCCCGATAGATGGTCACGGGATTTCCCTTTGAATGGCTTTGCGCCCAGATGGACGCAACA
The DNA here is from genome assembly GCA_964346525.1 of uncultured Dehalococcoidaceae bacterium. Lineage (GTDB taxonomy): Bacteria > Chloroflexota > Dehalococcoidia > Dehalococcoidales > RBG-16-60-22 > E44-bin89. The sequence goes on along the minus strand of CAYFVI010000302.1, from coordinate 6,250 downwards.
GAAAAGCCGGAACCCGGAGCACCATCCTCTGGTAAATCCGTTTGCCCGGTTCTGCCGCCATTTGAGAATTTACGTTAACGGTAGAGCTGCTGCGCCCCGTAGTAGAATCTGGGCGGCCTCAGCTCCTGCCAGACCTCATCGCAGGCGTTCAATTCCTCTTCGGTCAGGCTTAACTCAACCGCGCCAACATTCTCCTCCAGTTGCTTTACGGAATTGGCCCCGCAGATAATGGAGGTGATGGCCGGGTTATTCAGTATCCAGGCGAGGGAAAACTGGGGCATACTGCGGCCGTGTTTCTCGGCAACTTTCTTGAATCGGGCCAACGCCTCAAAGTTGCTGGGCAACCAGTAGCGGTCGCTGTAGGTCTTTCCCTGGCGCTGGTTGCTGAACCTGGTGCCCTCGGCAGGAGGCCGACCCGGGTCATGTTTGCCGGTGAGCAGACCGCCGGCCAGCGGATTGTACACGCACACGCCCACTCCTTCGCTGGTGCACAGCGGCAGCAGCTCATCCTCGATACCCCGGGTAATCAGATTGTACGGCGGTTGGATGCAGTCGAAACGTGCCAGTCGGTTGACATCGCTCGCCCACAGTGCCTTGCAGAGCTGCCAGGCAAGATAGTTTGAGCACCCGATATAGCGTACTTTGCCCTGCCGGAGCAGGTCATCCAGCGCCCGCAAGGTCTCCTCAATGGGAGTGGTATGGTCCGGCTTGTGGGTATAGTAGATGTCCACGTAATCCGTTCCCAATCGGCGCAGACTGCCCTCTATCCCATCCATAATATGCTTCCGCGACAGTCCGATGTCATTGACATCCGGTCCTGATTTCCAGGCACCCACTTTCGTGGCCAGCACCACCGACTGCCGCGCTCCTTTCAGTGCTTTGCCCACGATTTCTTCGCTGCGGCCATCAACGTACATATCGGCGGCATCAATAAAGTTGATGCCAGCATCGAGCGCCCACCTGATAAGCTCTGACGATTCCGCCTCATCTATCTGGTTGCCAAAGGTCATGGTACCCAGGCAGATTTCGGAAACCATCAGACCAGTGCGGCCAAGCTTCCGGTACTTCATTTTTTACCTTCCTTTTTCCTAGTCATCGTTTTGCCTCCCATTTTAGCATTGTTTTCCGGTTGAATTACAAATCTAATATCTCTTGCCAGCGGTAAAATCTTTTCAATTCCAGCAGCATTTATTCTATAATTGAGTGGCACTATGAAATGACAATAAATAATAACATCTTATCTCATGCCTCTTTCATTTAAAGGAAAAAGGAAAGGAGGAAGCGGTGATACTGAAACCCATACTCTGTGATGCGGTGGTCAACTACTTTGAATCGGAAGCCTGGCAGGAATTGATGCGGCAGATGGCGCGCGGGCGAGAGGTCAGACACGCCCACGCCTACGCAGACAGTATCCTGCACCCGGAGCCGTTACTCCGCATCGTGGAGGAGTATTTTAAGGCACAGGGACTGCCACTGCAGCGCAAAATATATGTTATTCCGCCGGGCAGCGCCCACGGCATGACCGATATCTACAATATTCACCCCAGACCGGACTGGGGACACTGTGAATTAATTCTCAGGTTCAACCGGGACCAGGTGCTGGCCCCGATAGCCGCCGGCGCTACCCCGACCGGCAAAAGCGTTGAGGTCTGGGACGATGCCTTCATGGAGAAGTACTATTCCCGGTTCGATTTCAGAACCAAGCTCTCCGCACAGGATGAGAAAGATATAAAGGCGTACTTTGATTCCCCGGAATGGAAGCGGCAATACAACTTCATGCTGGGCGGAACCAATCGCCACGCCCACGGGCTGATTGAGACCTCCATTCATCCGGAAATTATTCAGGAGTTTGCCGTAAAAGCCATTGCCAGCCGGGGCTGGGAGGTCTCGAAATCGGTATCGATTGTCTACAGCACCCGCGGCTTCGACTTCGGCAAGATTACCACACTTTTAAAGCGACCGGAAATCATGCTCGAGCTGGAATGGGCTTACCATCCGGATGCGAGCATCAGGCCCGGAGCCGAGCCCATGATTCTGACCTCCACCCTTGAAGACCTGCATCGTTGCATGAGCGGCTGCGATTACATCCGCCTTGATGACGATGCGGTGCAGGAAATCGTGGAACGGATACAGGCTAAGGCCGGGTAATCACCTTTAAATATCAGGGAAACCGGAGGTATTTTTGTTGAGTATGCAGGGAAAAATCGGAGTTGCGGTCATAGGACTGGGCAGGATAGGTGAAAGCCATCTGGACGGCATCCGGCAGAATTCCGACCGGGCATTTGTTGCCGCCGTGGTCGATATTGATGAATCGCGGGCCAAAGCCACCGCCGAGCGCTACCAGACAAAGTATTATCTCAGCGTTGAGGAGGCGTTAAACGACCCCACCATTCAGGCCGTCGTCATCTGCCTGCCCCACCACCTCCACCAGTCGGTAGCCTGCCAGGTCATGGAGGCGGGTCGCCACGTCCTGGTAGAGAAACCGTGGGCGGTCAATCTGACAGAAGGGAAGGAGATGCTTGACAAAGCCCGGGGAAAAGGAGTTATTCTCATGTCCGGGCAGTCGTTCCGCTTCATGTGGGCGATGTGGGAGGCCAAAAAGAAGGTGAAAAATGGTGAAATCGGCGATCCCTTCGACCTGCTTTATATCTTTGCTGCCCCTTTTACCCGGGATACCGCCCCGCCCTGGTGGCAGGACGAGGAGAAGACGGGCGGCATGGCCTTCACCATGTACGGAGCCCACACCATCGACTATACGCTGTGGATTTACGAGGGCAGGAAGCCGGTACGCATCTACGCCGAGGCCCGCTCCATCAACTCTGACTTCGAGGGCATGGATGAGATTGTCATAACCATGCGCTTCGACGATGACTCCATGGCGACCAATCTCCTTTCCGTCAATACCCGGCCCACAAAACACGAATGTTTTATTGTCGGTCCCAAGGGCAGGATAGACGTCGTCCAGCGGGGCGGCCATATCCAGGGGCAACTGGTGGGCGTCTTCACCGGAGACCTGCTGGTCAACGGGGAGCTGGTGAGAAGCGACGCGCCCCGTTTCCACCAGTTTGCCGCCCAGATGCAGGAATTTATCAGCGCTATCGCAGAGAGGCGTGAGCCGCTCGTCACTTATTCCCAGATGCTGACCCAGCTGGCTATCATCGACGCCGCCAAGCAATCGGCCGCCACCCACCAGCCAGTGACGTTAAAGTTATAGGTTATGTAAAAGGAGGATATATGAAGACACGTTCCACCGCCCTGGAAGGCATCAAACAGATAAAACTGATTGAGAGAGATATTGAGCCGGCGCCCGACCAGATTCTGGTCAAGACGCACTCGGCCTCAATCTGCCTGGCCGACGTTCAGATGTACCGCAAGGGATACTACTTTCACGCCAAACGCCACGAGAAGCCCAAGTTCCCCATGTTTGTCGGGCACGAGGCAGGAGGCACGGTGGCCTCCGTCGGCTCCAGGGTACACGAGTATAAGGAAGGCGACAGAGTTATCCTGATGCACAGCCCACGCGTTTCCGGAAATATCACCCCGGGGGGTATGTCTGACTACTGGGTGGCACACCCCATGGATGTGGTTCCGGTCCCTGAGGGCATGGACATGGACCTGGCGGCGCTGGGGGAGACCATATGCCCGTTCGTCTCCGTGGTCTTCCGCTCCGGCATCAAGCTGGGCGATACCGTGGCTGTAACCGGCGCCAATTTAATCGGGCAGATAGTTGCCCAGGGGCTGAAGAAAAGCGGCGCCCTCTCCGTTACCGTCTTCGATAATCGCGATTTTCGCCTCGATGTGGCGAAGAAACTCGGCGCCGATAACGTTTTCAATACGACCAAGATAAATGCTTACGAGGTGGCCATGGAACTGACCGAGGGCAAAGGGTTTGACCTGGTGGCGCAGACCGCGGCCTATATTGACCCGACTGTCGAAGAGTACATGAACCTGGCCACGGAAATTGTCCGCCCCATGGGCATACTGGTCTTTCAGGGCGACTTCCTTCACTCGATAACGATAGACAATTTCCAGCGCTGGCACCACGAATCGCTGGACATACGCTCCGTTGCCTTCCGCCACTACACGCCCCAGCAAATCCAGGTCTGGACTCCAGATTGCTTGAAGGTCGTGCACCACGAGCTGATACAGATAAAGCCGCTGATAACCTCGACCTTCCCCCTGGAAAAGGTGGCCGAGGCCTTCAAACTGGTCGATGAAGACCCGGACCAGCTCAAGGTGGTGCTCAAGCCGTAACCATCGGCTCTGGACGAGGAGGTAGCATGAGATTCAAAGATAAGGTGACCATCATCTCCGGCGGCGCCGTCGGGCTGGGGAGGGCCATCTCGCTGGGCTTCGGCCGGGATGGAGCTGCGGTCTATATCTGCGATATCAATGAGAAGAAAGCAACCGAGACGGCAAGCGATATTATATCCCGTGGAGGCAGAGCCGCCGTGCTTAAAGTGGACGTGTCCCGCCGGCAGGAAATAGAAACGGCTGTAGATGAGATAGTAAAGCGAGAGCAGAAAATCGATATTTTGGTGAATAACGTGGGCTGGACCGATACCCTCCCCTTTCTGGAGACCGATGAAAAGCGCTGGCGCCGCGTGATTGATATGAACCTTATCTGCACCATGAATTTCTGCCACGTCGTTCTTCCTCACATGGTAGAGAGAAAGTACGGACGGATTGTTAACATTGCCTCCATCGCGGGAAGGCAGCCCCGACCCCACGCCGTGGCCTATGGTGCTGCCAAGGCGGGGATTATCTCGGTAACGAAGTCTCTGGCCGTGGCCCTGGCGACCCACAATATCAGGGTCAACTGTATAGCTCCCGGAGCGATGGATACGCCGCTCCTCAAGGAACTCAGCCCCGAACACACACAGCCGATCCTCGATCGCACTGCGTTGAAAAGGCCAGCGCAGCCGGAAGAGGTGGCGGAAGCGGTGCTGTTCCTTGCCTCCGACGAGGCATCGTACATCGTCGGGCAGACGCTCAACGTGGACGGTGGCAATGAGATGCTATGAATATCGCTAAATGGGATTAGGCAGGGACTTGACATCGAAATATTTTCAGGGTAAGATTGGCTAACCATATATTGGAAAGGATGTCCATTATATGGACATTACTAGAAGAAAACCTTCCAATACCATGAGCCCTATGACATCACTGGTGAAAGCGGTGTCAATCCTGCATTGTTTTTCCTATGATGAACCCGAGCTGGGTATTGCTGATATTGTGAGCAAGGTTGAAATGCCCAGAACCACGGTGCATCGCATACTATCGACATTAATCCGCACCGGATTATTGATTCGTAAGAATAACACCGGCAAGTACCGCATTGGTCCTGCACTATACACCATGGGAAGCCTTTATTTGGTCACCACAGATATCCTGTCCGCCGCCGAACCGGTTATTGAACTGCTGAATGAACTTACCGGTGAGGCCATCAAGATATCGGTCTTCGACCGAGGAAACGTCATCGTTATCAAGAAAGAAGAGTCCAAGTATAACTACCGGTACCAGCATGCCGTCGGCTCCATATTGCCGGCCTATGCTTCCGGCATGGGCAAGGCTTTTCTGAGCGAACTTTCAGAAATGGAGTTGGATAGCTTGTATCCCAACGAGATACTGAAACCGCTAACCACCAAGACCATTGCCACCAAGACAGAGCTGAAGGAGGAGTTGAAACAGGTACGAAGAAATGGCTTTTCGGTTGATATGGAGGGAAATACGGAGGGGCTAAGCGGCGTTGGTTGTGTTATCCGGGATGCTACCGGCAAGGTCGTTGCTGCCATGTCCATTGGAGTGCCATCACACACTTTCACCGAGGAACGCAAGCATCAACTGGGAACGCTGAATAAGATCGGTGCCAGGCTGATTAGTTATCGGCTTGGCTATCGGGATAGCCAGAAATCAATTCATGACATTGGCCAGATACGCACTTGGTGGGAAAGAAGTCAGAGTGTTTCATCTTTTTAAAGTGGCAGCGGGCATCCAAGATGCTTGACTGGCAAAGGATTCTTCATAATCTGAGAAAGGGGGGTGATAGCTTTCAAAAAGAATATCTTCACCTGGTTCAATTAAATCATGAGGAGGTAGATAGTTGAAAAAGAAAAGCCTATTTATCACATTGGCAGTAATAGTCGTCATGAGTTTGGTTGCTGCCTGTGCGGCTCCCGCGCCGGCACCTGCGCCAGCACCGGCACCAGCGCCTGCGCCGGCACCAGCGCCAGCTCCTGCACCAGCTCCA
>CAYFVI010000301.1:0-3546 GCA_964346525.1 uncultured Dehalococcoidaceae bacterium | reverse complement strand
ATGGGGTTGTGGAATAGCTCAAGAGCAGTATGATGCAGTGGTCGCTGAACTCGATAAAGCTCGGCAAGAGTCGCAATCTGCAAAAACTGAGTTGCAGACAGCGCAGGCTAAGTTGGCGGAACTGACATCAAGTCTGGAGAAAGCCGCGACTGAACTAAAAGCCACTCAGGACAAACTAGAGACAGAACAGGCTAAGAGTTCAGAACTGACCGCGAGCTTGGAAAAAACTGAAGCCGAATTGGAATCAAAAGAAGATGAGCTGGAAACAACTGCTTCCGAATATGAGTCGTTCAGGTCTGACGTGAAGAGCACATGGGATATATTAGATAGATACCTGGCACTAAATCATGAGGTTCTCGGCATTAATGCTGGTCTCGCCTTAGATGACTTAGACCTAATATATCAAAGTTGCTCAGACGTAACAGTACAATTAGCGACTCTGGGAAATGAACCGCTCAAATCTTATTGGGAGCAAGCCTTCATTGATGATGCTGGGGAGTGGAATCTTTATTATGCACCGTATGAAAGATTCCTGAGCAAGCTTGCTGAGACAATCAAGAATATGGCGGCAGACATTAGAGAAGAATTAAGCTCATAGATTTGCACCGCTGAATAAGATGCGGTGGCTAGCACCCTATTTAATTTTAACCACTATGATAATGTCGCCCGGCTGGCCGTCGGTGAGCTGACGGGCGTTGCGCAGCCTTACCTTGCTGCCGTGCTTCACCCCGGCGGGGATTTTCACCCTCAGCTTTTTACCTCTCCGTATAAGGTCTTTCTCCATTCCCTGAGCGGCCTGCTCTCTGGTGACCACTATCTCATACTGGACTTCGGGGCGGGGTCGCGGTTGGGGCCTCCCGAATATATCCTCCAGGTGTATCCCTTCCGGTGCCTCAAAGCGTATCCCTCTTCCAGGTCGGCCGAAACCACGGCTGTAGGTGCGGAAGGAAAAGCCTCTGCCCCTCAGGGCATCGCCGAAGATATTGTCCAGGAAATCGAAGCCCAGCCCGGAGCCGCCAAAATCCTTCATCAGGTCTTCAAAGGTGGTGCGGGTGAAGGGGCTGCCGAAGATATCGCCTATGTTGCCGACGGTGCCGAACTGGTCGTACTGCTGGCGTTTCTGCGGGTCACCAAGGACGCCAAAGGCCTCATTGATTTCCTTGAACTTCTCGTTGGCCCAATGCTCCTTGCCCTGGTTGCGGTCGGGATGGAACTGCATGGCCAGCTTACGGTATGCCTTTTTAATTTGCTCCTGGCTGGCGTTTTTGGGCACGCCCAGAATCTGATAGTAGTCCCTGGCCATGATTGACTATTAACTCCCCTGAGAGTATAAGTATAGCACAGCCGGAGGCCCTTGTTCATGGCGGGAGCAGAGGGTAGAATGTGGTGGAGAGAAAGGACGGTGCACCATGGCAGAGCAACTGGGTAAGATTGAAAAGCCGGAAGCGAAAGAATTCGCCAGCAAGAGGAAGCTCTATCTCGTTTCGTTGCTTTTCTCGGGGAAGAACGCGCCCAAGGATTACGTGGAAAAGTATAAACGCTACTGGCAGCAGGTCGGTGAGCACGTGGCGAACCTTGAGGCCAAGCTCGGCAAGGTGGGGCACGTCTATCACGAATCGGTCTATCAGGCGGGCAAAGAGGGGTTAGAGGCGATAAAAAAGCTGAACGCCGATAGCAGCCGGCTCGCCGGGGAGAAGAGCCGGGGTGGGGCCCTTGTTGAATCAGTTGAGGACAGAGAGCTGGCCGAGGAGAGCGTGGACTGGGAGAGGTTTATCCTGATGGGCTTTATCAGCCAGAAGGTGGCGCAGCAGGTCTCCGAATCATATGTCCAGGCGCTGCGGAAGCGATATGAGCACATCGCCAAGCAGATTGACGAGACGCTTGAGGCAGACAAAGCGGGATTGCTCTTCATCCGGGAGGGGCATATGGTACAGTTCCCCGAGGATATAGAGGTGTTCAGCGTGGCGCCGCCGGCGCTCGATGAAATTCACCGCTGGCAGCGGGACCAGCTGGCCGGGGAAAAGAAAGACGAGCCGAAGAAATGAGCGCCGCTGGCGATTCCATAGCCTAGTAACATGGTTGCAACCGTGAAAAGCCGATACCACTGGGTGATGCTCGCTCTGGCATTCGGCATCGCCTTTATCATGCCCCTGCTGAACTTCGGCACCGCCCCCATGGTGAACGACATTATATTGGAAATGGGCCTGTCCCACGCGCAGTTCGGGCTCATCTTTTCGGTGGCTGTGTTCAGCCTCATGGTATGCCGCATCCCCTGGGGCCTTCTCGGCGACCGAATCGGTTACCGCAATGCGTTCCGGCTCGCTTTGCCGTTCGTGGCGGTTCTGGCCGTAATCAGGTCGCTGGCGCCAGACTATCTGACTTTTCTGGTCAGCCAGTTTTTCCTGGGTGTGGGACTGGGTGTAGTGCTGCCGTGCCTACCGCTTATCGTGAAGGAATGGACTCCGCAACGCCCCGGGCTTGCCACCGGGCTGTACATCTCCGGCATTGCCGCCGGCAATGCCGCTGCCTTCGGTCTTACGCCCAGTCTGCTGGAGCTGCTGAGCTGGCGGCAGATCCTCATCGTTTACAGCGGTCTGGCCGTCACCCTGGCGCTCCTCTGGTGGGCACTCGCCAGAAGCAGCGCAAAGCCGACCACGGGATTACAATTGAGTACCTTCGTCGCATTTTTCAAGGACCGGTATGTCTGGGTGCTGCTGCTCTTCATGATGGCCAGCGCCGGCAGCTATGATACCATCGCCACCTGGCTGCCGAAAGTACTTGGCGCCAGAGGGCTTGACCCGACGCTGGCCACGCTTCTTCCCCTGGGATACCTCCTGGCGGGGCCGACAATCGGTTTCGTTCTGGACAGGGTGCGGGACACCAGAGCCGTTGTAATGCTGCTGGGAATCATAGCGGCTGCGGCCATCGTCGGTATCAATTACGCCCCGTTTTATCTTCTCCTGCTTTGCATTTTTGTGGCCGGTTTCTCCACCATGGGCGTGCTGACCATTATTCTATCCGTCCCGACGCACCACGGGCGGCTGGCACCGGTGGCGGCCAGCGTGGTTGGCCTTGTCACCTCGCTAGGGAACCTGATATCGCTGACCATGCCGGTGCTCTTTGGCTACCTGATTGACGTTACCGGCACGTTTCAGGTTTCAATGTTCACCCTTGCCGCACTGGTGGGCATTCTGCTTATCGTCGGTTCCAGTATTAGCGAGTGATACAATCTTGCCTCTGCCCCTTGACCACCTCACTTCATTATGTTATAGTACAATTGTTCTATTGCAGGTGGTGTGGCAGATGGAGGTCGAAGATAAACTCAAAGCCCTGAGCGCGGCGGCGCAGTTCGACATCTGCGGCTACAGCAGCGTGCGCGACTTCGTGCCTTCGCCTCATCGCTTTATCTACCGTTCCACGCTTCCCGGCGGCGGTACGGTCTGCCTCTTCAAGGTGCTGCTGACCAACGTCTGCATGAATGATTGCGCCTACTGTACCAACCGCGTTGCCAGGGACTTCCCCCGCCGCGTCTTCCGCCCCGAGGAG
>CAYFVI010000300.1:0-5948 GCA_964346525.1 uncultured Dehalococcoidaceae bacterium | reverse complement strand
AAAAAGGGTTATGCTTCTCACCGGGATACCGTTGGCCCGGCCCACCAGGCTGTGGGCCAACTCCTGCGTCACCACGGAGGTAAAGAAAAGCAGGCTGGTGGCGATGCCGGTCAGCCAGTAGGTTGGTGTGCTCCATTCGGGATAGGCATAAGGAAAATACTGCAAAGAGAGGGATACGGTGACCAGCACGAAGATGATGAACCAGCTGTAGTGGATGCGGAACTGGATGCCAAAAATCCTGCCGAGACTGAAAGCGCCGCCCATGCGATTATGTCAAGCTAGCACCGAGGCGAGCCTATGCCCAGGTACTTCTCCACCAGCTCCATGGCACAGTATTTGCCGCACATGCTGCAGGCTGAGCCGGAAGTGGTATGCTGAAGATGAACCTTCTGGGCACGCTCCGGGTTCAGTGAAAGCCGGGCCTGCTCTTCCCAGTCGATGTTTTTGCGGGCCTCGGACATCTTGCGGTCCCACTCCTCAGCCCCCTTTACCCCTTTTACGATGTCGCCGGCATGAGCGGCGATGCGCGAGGCGATTACCCCCTGTCTGACATCTTCGTAATCAGGCAGCGAGAGGTGCTCGGATGGGGTTACATAGCAGAGAAAATCGGTGCCCGCGGCCGCAGCAATGGCCCCGCCGATGGCTCCCGTGATATGGTCGTAGCCGGCACCGATATCGGTTACCAGCGGGCCCAGTACGTAGAACGGTGCCCCCCGGCAGACCACTTTCTGCAATTTGATATTGGTTTCAATATGGTCCAGAGGGAGATGCCCCGGCCCCTCCACCATCACCTGGACTCCGGCCTCCCAGGCCCGCTCCACCAGCTCGCCCAAGGTGAGCAATTCCTCCACTTGGGCACGGTCGGTGGCATCGGCCAGGCTGCCGGGACGCAGTCCATCGCCCAGGCTCAGGGTAACGTCATACTCGCGGGCAATATCCAGAAGGCGGTCATACTGCTCGTAAAGCGGGTTTTCCTGCTCATTATACAATATCCAGCCGATGAGGAAGGCACCGCCGCGCGAGACCACGTCGGCGACCCTGCCCTGTTTTTTCAGCCTGTCAATGGCGTCCTGCGTTACGCCGCAGTGGACGGTGGCAAAATCGACACCGTCCCGGGCATGCTCTTCAATCACGGCGAATATATCGTCCGCCGTCATCTTCACGATGGCGTCATGCTGCTCTATGGCCTTGATGCCCGCCTGATAGATGGGCACAGTGCCGATGCCGACGGCGCTGGCAGCGATGATGGCCCGCCTTATGGCGCTGATATCGCCGCCAGTGCTCAGGTCCATGGCCGTATCCGCCCCGGCATCGATAGCCACGCGCAATTTCTCCAGTTCGGTGTTGATGTCACCGAAATCAGAAGATGTGCCGATATTGGCGTTGACCTTGGTCTTAAGTCCCTGGCCGATACCACAGGGCACCAGCTTTTCATGATTGATATTGGCCGGGACGACTATCCTCCCGCTGGCAACGCCCTCACGGATAAACTCAGCCTCAAGTCCCTCTGCCTCCGCCACCACATTCATTTCCGGCGTTACAATGCCTTTTCTGGCCGATTCCAGTTGCGTCATGGTTGCCTCCAAAAAGTAAAAACCAAGGGCACCGGCGGTTCCTTTTAGACCCTTGGTCCAGGTTACTGCCGCTTCCCTACGCTCGCATTACCGAGTTCAGGTCTGCAGGGTTGTCCCTCAGCGGAAGGACTCTCAGCCTGTGAGCACCCCTAGCGGTTTATATTCTCTTCTAAACATAGAAATATAACACAATTCCGATTTAAATGCAACGTTAATGCAACCGTCGTTTTATTTCTCCAGTTCCCTCCTCACCGACGCCACCTTGCTCTGGATGGTGGCCACCTGGTCCCGCCGGTCGTCAATCTTCATGGTGGTCACCACACGTTGCGCACCGGCGTCAAAGGCGGAAAGGTGCATCTTCCTGGCCAGGTCGAGGAGCTGTTCCAGGTCTCCTTCAATATTGGTGCCCATCGAGGTCATCTCATATTTTACGCCTTTCTCCGCCTGAAGCACATTCATCGCCCCGGCGACATATTTGCTCACTGATGGCGTCTCCGTGCCCAGGGGCATGACGCTGATTTCCAGAATGGCCAACTTTACTCGCCTCCTTCAAATTTATAATATTTTTACCCGGTTTTGGCCATCAGGCGGCCATAGTACGAAGTATTGGCCAGGTAGAGCGCCGCCAGCGGGTTGTGGCCGAAGACCCGGTCCTTTACCGCCAGCACCGTCATCGGCACGCGGCAGTATTTGATGAATAAAGTATCGTGCCCGATGCACAGTCCGAGCATGACCGCCAGGTCGACCTTGACCGTGTTCAAGATTTCAGCCTGAACGATGGGGCTGCACATCGTCTCCAGCCAGCCCGGACCTCGTATCTTCTCTTCTTCCGTGATGCCTATCCTCTCCTTGGGAGTCGCCCCTACCTTGCACCGCACGGAAATCACCTCGAACCCCTTGTTCTCCAGAATATCGGTCAGGATGCGGGCTTCATTGGCCAGTCCGGTGCAGAAGGCAATCCCGAGCCTGTGGTAGTTACACTTGTGGGCAAACTGAACAAGCTCCTCCACCCGCGGTATCTTCGTCCGCCTACCTTCGGGAAGCTGTTCATAGCACTCGAATTCCTGCACCGAGGCGAGGCGGGCAAACTCCCTCACTTCCGGCCGGTCATATTCGGTGATTGCCTGGTCGATAACTTCCGGCATCTGCTTCATGGGGCAAAATGCCGGCGCCTCAGCGATGGGAGGCTCTTCACCTGATTTCAACAGCGGAAAGCAGACCACATTACTACAGCGAGCACATACCGGATAAAGCTTCTTGGCCATCTTTGCCCCCTTTATGCCAGTTTTAATCAGGAGAGAATAAAACCTGACAATACCACCCTATTCTAGTCTCTCCGGAATATAAAAACAATGAAGAACAGGTTCGTTATCGGTTTAACATCGCGGTATAAGTTGTGATATGACCCCATATCTTATAAAATATAAATAGGGAGGTTGGTATGTGGTTGCAAGCAAGGATGTACCTGCTCATCGCCCTTCTCTTCGGCATTCTCTACGGGGTCATTACCGGAATCGGGACCTGGATGGGTGCCGGTAGCGCCATTACGTACCTTATCATCGGCTTTGGCTTTCTCCTCCTCCAGTATCTTATCAGCCCGGCCATCGTGGGCTGGTCAATGAGGATAAAGTGGGTAACGGAAAAAGAAGCGCCGGAACTGCACCAGATGGTGGCCGAGATTGCGGAAAGGGCTGGACTGCCCAAGCCAAAAGTCGGCATCTCCCAGCTCAATATCCCCAACGCCTTCGCCTATGGCCGGACCCAGCGGGACGGGCGCGTCTGCGTGACCCAGGGCATTATGCGGCTGCTCAATAAGGATGAGCTCAAGGCCGTCATCGGCCACGAAATGTCCCACATCAGGCACCGCGATATGGCCATTATCACCCTTATCTCGGTTATCCCTCTAATCATGTACTGGATAGCCTGGACGACCATGTGGCGGGGGGCTTTCGGCGGCGGCAGACAGGGAGGCGGCAATTATGCCGCGCTCGTTGGACTGGGCGCCTTTCTGCTCTATTTCATCACCAATCTGCTGGTGCTCTACGGTTCCCGTATACGGGAGTACTACGCCGACCTAGGCAGTGTCCGTCTGGGCAGCATGCCGCATCACCTGGCGACGGCCCTGTATAAATTAGTCTACGGAAACGCCCGCATGCGCAACAGCGAGGAACTGCGGCGGGTGGAAGGGGTTAAGGCCTTCTTCGTCAACGACCCCTCACGCTCCTACTACGAGATAAAAGAGCTTTCCCAGGTTGACCTGGATATGAGCGGCACCATTGACTATGACGAACTCATGGAGCTGCGCCACAAAGAGGTTAAGCTGGGCACATCCCAAAAGTTACTGGAGATGTTCACCACACACCCCAATATGCTGAAAAGAATAAAGCACCTCTCCACGTTGGCTGTTTAATAGCCGGACTTGTTTAATTTATATGCCCCCCCTTGCTACCTATAATAATTAGGTAGTATAATAGGCGGCGGGCAAATCGTCTTTAAATAACAATCACACCCTCCCCGGAGCAACGGACAAGGATTACTGCGCATAGCATCATGAAAATTGCGATCAGCGGTAAGGGTGGCGTGGGCAAGACGCTTTTAGCATCCTTGCTCTCCCATACTTTTGCTGCCTCCGGCTATTCCGTCCTCGCTATCGATGCCGACCCTGATGCCAACCTCGCCGCCACCATTGGCTTTACCCACCCGGAAGATATCGTTCCCATTTCGGAAATGAAAGACCTCATCGCCGAGCGGACGGAAACCCAGCCGGGAAGCTCCGGAGCTTACTTCAGAATAAATCCCAAAGTCGACGACCTGCCGGAAAAGTACTGGCAGAAACTGGACGGTATCAGACTGATGGTTATGGGGCGAATCAAGAAGGGAGGCACCGGCTGCTACTGCCCGGAAAATGCACTGCTCAAAGCGTTGATGAGCCACCTGCTTCTGGCCCGAAATGAGGTTATCATTATGGATATGGAAGCGGGCATAGAGCACCTGGGGCGGGCTACTGCCGGCGCCGTTGATAAGTTGATAGTGGTGGTGGAGCCGGGGCGGCGCAGCCTGGAAACCGCCCGCGCCATAAATGTACTGGCCAGAGACATCGGCCTGGAGAATATGGCCGTCGTGGGCAATAAAGTCCGCACCCAGTCCGACCGTGACTTCCTCATTTCCAGCCTGCCTGACCTGGAATTCCTCGGCTTTATATCCTACGATCAGGCAATCGTTGATGCCGACCTGGCCAATAAACCTTTATTTGAGGCCAGCCCGGCGGTTACCAACGAAGTAAAGGATATCTACCGGAAACTGGTGGCCATAAAAGAAGCCACCAGATAAAATAAGGTTGGCTACTATAAAAAATATAATGCAGGAGGTCCCCGTGGCGTACGACGCAACCAAAATGAAGGACTGGCAGATTGCCGAAGACGCTGAGGCGAATATGCCGATGCCAGAGGAGTGGCGGGAGCGGATAGGGCTGGAAAAAGATGAGATTCTCCCCTATGGCCGAATCTCCAAACTGGATTTTCTGAAGATTATCGACCGCCTTAAAGACAAGCCCGATGGCAAGTATATCGAGGTAACCGCCATCACCCCCACCCCCCTCGGCGAAGGCAAGAGCACCACCTCGCTGGGACTGATAGAAGGGCTGGGCAAGAAGGGCATGAATGTCGGTGGCTGCCTGCGCCAGCCTTCCGGCGGGCCTACCATGAATATCAAGGGCACCGCCGCCGGCGGCGGTAATGCGCTGCTTATCCCCATGACCGAGTTCTCCATGGGCCTCACCGGCGACATCAATGACATCGTCAACGCCCACAATCTGGCCATGGTCGCCCTCACCGCCCGGATGCAACACGAGCGCAATTACGATGACGAGCAGCTTGCCCGGCTGACCAAAACGCGCCGGCTGGACATTGACCCCACCAAGGTGGAGATGGGCTGGGTGATGGACTTCTGCGCCCAGAGCCTGCGCCAGATAATCATCGGCCTCGGTGGCCGCATGGACGGCTATATGATGCAGTCCAGGTTCGGCATCGCGGTGAGCTCGGAACTGATGGCCATGCTGTCCATCGTCAGGGATCTGGCCGACCTGCGCGCAAGAATGGACCAGGTCACCCTGGCCTATGATAAAAAGGGCAACCCGGTCACCACCGGCGATTTAGAGGTAGGCGGCGCCATGACCGCCTGGATGCGCAATACCATCAACCCCACCCTCTGCTCTTCAGTGGAATATCAGCCGGTGATGGTCCATGCCGGACCCTTCGCCAATATCGCCGTGGGGCAGTCCTCCATCATCGGCGACCGCGTTGGCCTCAAGTTATTCGACTATCATGTCACCGAGAGCGGCTTCGCCGCGGACATCGGTTTTGAGAAATTCTGGAA
>CAYFVI010000299.1:0-3001 GCA_964346525.1 uncultured Dehalococcoidaceae bacterium | reverse complement strand
TACGTGGAGGATTCCGGCGAAGGACGCTGGACAGTGCAGGAATCCGTGGAACTGGGGGTACCGGCGCCGGTCATTGCCCAGTCGCTGCAGAACAGGTTCCGCTCGCGTCAGGAACAGCCCTTCGGGGCAAAATTGCTGGCAGCGCTGCGCCAGCAGTTCGGCGGGCACGCGGTGAAAAAAGCCAGGAAGTAAGAAGTTAAGTCCGGCGAAAATATTGTCTACTGGACAAGCGACTGCAAACGGCGATAGCTTTCCGCCGGGTCCGGCTGCAGGAAAACGGCGCTCCCCACGCAGATGTAATCGACCCCGGCGCCGGCGATTTCTTTGATATTGCTCTCTTTGATGCCGCCGTCCACACCGATTTCTATGCCGGGTCGAATAGTGCGCAACTCCGCTACCTTGTCCATTACTTCCGGGATAAATTGGCTGCCGTAGAAGCCCGGCGTTACGGTGAGGAGGATAACGCTGTCGGCTTCATTGATACCGGATGCCGCGGCAAACACGGGGGTCTCTGGGTTGATGGCCAGCCCGGCCTCAATTCCCAGATTTCTAATCCGGGAAATAACCTCGTGTGGGGAAGGCGTGGCTTCGATATGAAATAGAATCCTGCTGGCACCTGCCTGCTGGAAACTTTCCAGGTATTCTTCAGGGTGTGCGACCATCAGGTGGGCTTCCCATTTCAGATTTATGGACAGGCCGGCGATGTCTTCCGAGGTAATGCTCCGCGAGGGCACAAAGCTACCATCCATAATATCAATCTGGACATAATCAGTGAAGCTTTTTGCCTGACGAATCATCCTCTCAAGGGCTGAGGGGTCATCGGTAAGGATAGCCGGCACCACTCTTATGTTTCTGCTCATGGCTCGTTGAATTAACCGCAGGCTGACCGCAGTAATTTTAGGTTTTGTAAAGGCTAGGTGTCAAGCGTGCCTGATAGCAGGTACCTGTGGGATAATGAATAGAGGGCACCTTCCGATGCCCTCTATCGCTTTCTTTTTTTGTCCCCAACCCGACTCACTTCCGGTTAACACCGCCGGATGTGGTCTCTCATTTCTGAGACTGACCTCTACATCGCTAACTCGAGCCGGGTTCGAGGTCTGTCCGCCCTGCAGTCAAGCAGGGCATCACCTGTCCACCTGCCACACCCCGAAGATTTCATGAAGCCTCATAGCATCACCTCCTCCAGAGATTCGGGAGCCACAAGCCTCTATATATTATTCAACCACAATTTGTCTTTCTTGTCAATGCATTTTAGCCAGTATTAGAAGTAATCTTCGGCATTATCTTTGGGATAAAAGCCCAGCTTTTCCTTGGTTTCGGTCAGGTCAAAGAAGCGGCGGTCATTGTTGCTGATGGCATAGGCGAGCAGATAATCGGTATTGACCTCGAGAGCTCGGGCGAATGCCTCCACGCAGTCCCGCTTGCTCAGAAAGATGGCTCTGGCATGACCTTCGCGGTCGGTGCCATTCCAGATTGAAGGGTCATCCTGGGGAAACGTCGACCCTATGCGCAGCGAGACGAACTGAATGCCATGCCTTCTTGAATAGTACCAGCCCATATTTTCCCCGAAGAGCTTTGAGATGCCGTAGTATGAATCAGGTGCCGGTGGGTCGTTCAGTTTCACAAATCCCATGGTGGGGACAAAGAAGCGGTCTATGGTCAGAGGAGTTTTTCCGATGTAATCGTGCTGCGTGTGATTGGTGCTGGCGAAAACGATTTTACCGACGCCAGCCCGCCGTGCCTCTTCAAATACGTTGTAGGTGGCGATGATGTTATTCTGAAGAACGCTTTCCCAGCTGGCCCCGGTACTGGGGTCGGCGGCGAGATGGACCACCGCATCCAATCCCTCAAAAATGCCCTTAACCTGCTCCGTTCTGGAGAAGTCGGCTTTCAGCGTTTTGTGCTTTCTGGCGAGTTCTGATTTGATTTCACGTCGATTGTAGAACAGGGTGAGTTTGTAATGGCTGGGAAGCCCTTCGGTCAACGTGGTGCCGATGTGGCCGGAGGCTCCGGTGATGCCGATGTTTACCATTTTTCGCTCTTTCATCGCTGTGCTCCGTCTGTCTATTTTCTGTTATTCGGTGTGCGCAGCTTCTGTAAATTAGCCATCACCCATTTGGCCCACGCCTCGATGCCTTCACCGGTAAGCCCGGACATGGGAAAAAGGGCGGCCTGCTGGTTGAGACCCTTGAATGCGCGGGTGAGAGTATCGAGGTCAAATCCAACATACGGCAGCAGGTCGGTCTTATTCACCACCAGCGCCTTGGCCTGGGTGAAGAGCATGGGGTACTTGTGCGGCTTATCATCGCCTTCGGGCGTGCTGAGAATGACCACTTTGAGGTATTCGCCCAGGTCGAAGCCGCCGGGGCAGATGAGGTTGCCCACGTTTTCGATGAAGAGAATATCGATTTCGTCGAGGGGGAGATTGGCCAGTGCCGAATTCACCATGCCGGCGTCGAGGTGACAGCCTCCGCCAGTATTTATCTGAACCGCGGTAACTTCAGCCTGGCTTAATGTTTCGGCGTCAATGCTGGAGCTGACGTCCCCCTCAATAACGGCGATGCGGGCTTTATTTTGCAGCGCCTCGACCGTCCGCAGGATGAGCGTCGTCTTTCCGGAGCCCGGCGAGGACATAAGGTTGATGGCCATGATGCGCTTGCTGGTCAGCAGTTGCCGGTTCTGCTCGGCAATCTGGTTGTTGGCGCTCAGGATGTCCTTCAGTACTTTGATTTCCATTACTCCACCTCAATACTTTCGACATACAGTTCTCTGCCGCCGGTTACTTCGGTTTCCGATGACTGGCATCTGGGACAGGACCAATCCAAATCGGCGGGCTGGAAGGAATGAGCGCAGTTACGGCAGCGCGCCTGGCGCGGAATGTTTTGAAAGGAAAGCGCGGCTCCCTCTGCGGGAGTATTCTGGCTGAGCAGTTCAAAATTCGCTTGAACATAATGGTCGATGATGCCGGTCATCTCCCCGAGCACGATATTCACTCCGGTTA
>CAYFVI010000298.1:0-2012 GCA_964346525.1 uncultured Dehalococcoidaceae bacterium | reverse complement strand
CAGTCATGGAATTAATCCAGACCCACTGGATTTATTCCTTCCAGCTGATTCTGCTGAGCTCTATCTTTGCCGGTATAATCGGCATCTTGATTGGCATCTATTCGGCGGTCCGGCAGTACAGCAAGACCGATTATATTGCCACCTTCTTCGCTTTTATCGGCATCTCCATCCCCAATTTCTGGCTGGGTATCATGCTCATCCTGATTTTTTCCGTGCAGCTGGGCTGGTTCAAAACCTATTACGATACCGGCCTGCCCATGTTTTCCCTGGCCAATCTGAAAGCGCTCATCCTGCCCGTTATCACCCTCGGCACCGGCATGATGGCCGGCTACACCAGGTACGCTCGTTCGGCGACACTGGATAATTTGAGAAGAGATTTTGTTAAAACGGCCCGGGCCAAGGGCCTTCCGGAGCATATTGTTATCGGCAAGCACGTATTCCGCAATGCCATTCTGCCCATCATCACCATCATTATGTTTGACCTGGCCGGCGTCGTCTTCGGCGGCGCCTACCTCACGGAAATCATCTTCGGCATACCCGGTCTGGGAAGGGTCTCCTTCAATGCCATCTTCGCCAGCGATTACCCGGTGGTCATCACCATTACCCTTATCGGGGCCATGGTGGTACTGCTCACCAATCTGGCCACTGACATCGTTTATACCTGGCTTGACCCCAGGATAAGTTACGATTGAGGACGTATGATGAAGCAAGTCAGCAGCAGGGTCGGTAGATTGAAGAATGCAATGTTCATCATTGCGCTCCTGCTTTATGCCCTTGCGCTCTTCCGGGATATTTATTTGGTTGATGAGCCGCTTGAGCCTCTGAATTACCTGTACCTCCTTCTTCTCATTCTGGTCATCTTTTATGGAATATATCCGCTTTATGTTAACCGTCGGCTGGCCAAATATTACTGGGAGAGAACGAAAAGGCACCGGCTGGCCGTTCTGGGGCTGGCATTTATCGTTTTTCTGACCTTAGTGGCCATAGCCGGCCCTTTTCTCACCGCCGACCCCACCGAGGTCAACTTTGCGGAGAAAAATATACCCCCGGTGGGTCTTTCCACGGAGCAATCCATCTACGATGTTAAAACGGGGAATTTCATAACCACAGAAACGCCGGGTACTTGGCTCCATCCCCTGGGCACCGATGATAAAGGTAGAGATATGCTGGCGATGCTCGTTTCCGGCGCCAGGGTATCATTGCAGGTCGGACTGGCGGCTGTCCTCATCGCCATATTCATCGGCGCCACCCTGGGCGTGGCCTCGGCCTACTTTGGCCGGTGGGTGGACATGGCACTGATGAGGTTTACCGACCTGATGATGACTTTCCCCTTTTTCCTGCTGCTGGTATTGATTATTTTCCTCTACGGCTCTAAACTGATTATCATCATTTTGGCCATTGCCCTCACCGGGTGGACGGGTACCGCCCGGCTGGTCAGAAGCGAGGCGCTATCCCTCAGAACCAGAGATTTCATCATGGCCTCGAAATCGCTCGGGGCCAGCGACCGCCGCATTATTTTCCGCCACTTGATTCCTAATGTGTTGAGCTCCGTCATTGTCATCGCCACGCTGTCCATACCGGGTGTCATCCTGGCGGAGGCAGCCCTGAGCTTTATCGGTCTGGGGGATCCCTCCGTTACCAGCTGGGGAAGGGTTCTACACGCCGGACAGCGTACCCTTGATACCGCCTGGTGGATTGCCGTTGAGCCCGGCATCATGCTTTTCCTGACCGTGCTGGCCTTCAATTTCCTGGGGGATGGCATCAGAGACGCCTTCGATCCGAGAAGTCAGGTATAGAGTACAAGATGGACAATACGATTTTGCAGATAAATGAATTGAAAACGTACTTCTTCACCCGCCTCGGCGTGGTCAAGGCGGTTGACAGCGTGAGCTTTGACCTGAGAAAAGGGGAATGCCTGTGCCTGGTGGGCGAGTCGGGCTGCGGCAAGACGGCCACCGCTCTCTCCGTCCTGCGCCTGGTAGATAGCCCGCCGGGCAGGATAGTCGATGGCA
>CAYFVI010000297.1:0-1531 GCA_964346525.1 uncultured Dehalococcoidaceae bacterium | reverse complement strand
CCACCGGAATCACCACCTATGAGCACGTGGTCTCCAACATTCCCCACGACGAGATAGTGGCCAAAGCAATTGAGACCAGGGGGCTGAAAGTTTCCGTAGCTGAGGTGCCTATTCCCGTCGCCTTCGGCCCGGCTTTCGAGGGGGAAAGGGTCCGAGGTGAGGATATTTACCTGGAATGCGGCGGCGGCCGCACCCCGATGGTGGAATGGGTGACCAGCCAGCGCATGGAAGAGGTGGAAGACGGCAAAATCGAGGTCATCGGTCCGGAGATGACCGATGTCGAGGCCGGCTCCCAGTTGCCGCTGGCGATAATGGTTGAAGTAGCCGGGCGCAATATGCAGGAAGACTATGAGCCCATCCTTGAGCGCCAAATCCACCACCTGATTAACTATGCTCAGGGCTCGATGCACATCGGCCAGAGGGATATCGCCTGGCTGCGCGTCAGCAAACAGGCGATGGAAAAAGGTTTTAAGCTGTCCCATATCGGGACGCTTCTCCATGCCAAGCTGCACCAGGACTTCGGCCGCATCTTCGACAAGCTGCAGGTCAAGCTCTACACCGAAGAGGACAAGGTCAAAGAAGTGGTGGAGAGGGCCAAGGAGGTCTACGCCACCCGTGATGCCCGTATCGAAGGCATGACCGATGAGACCACCGACCTCTATTACTCCTGCACGCTGTGTCAGTCCTTCGCCCCGAGCCATGTCTGCGTAATCAGCCCGGAGCGTACCGGACTGTGCGGCTCCTACAACTGGATGGACTGCAAGGCGGCCTATGAAATCAACCCCACCGGCCCCAACCAGCCTGTGGAAAAGGGCGAGACGATTGACGCCAAGCTCGGGCAGTGGAAAGGCGTCAACGAGTTCGTGACCAAGGCTTCGCGCGGCAAGATAGACCACTACAACTTCTACAGCCTGGTCAACGACCCCATGACCACCTGCGGTTGCTGCGAGTGTATCGCGGTCGTTCTGCCGCTCTGCAACGGGGCAATGACGGTGAACCGGGAGTATTCCGGGGAAACGCCCTGCGGGATGAAATTCACCACCCTGGCCGGCACCATAGGCGGCGGCATCAGCACGCCGGGCTTCGTTGGCCACGGTAAATACAATACCACCCAGAAAAAATTCATCATCGGAGATGGTGGTCTATTGAGATTAGTCTGGATGCCCAAGTCGCTGAAGGAGGAAATCGGCGAGCGGATTGCGGCACGCGCCGAGGAACTGGGCGTGCCGGACCTGGTGGACAAGATTGCCGATGAGACCGTCGGCACCACCGAAGAAGAGATTCTACCCTTCCTTGAGGAGAAAGGGCATCCGGCCCTGACTATGGACCCGATACTGGGCTAGGAAAGGAGAGTTGATATGCCACTTACCGGAATCGAGATTTTCAAACTGCTGCCCAAGACGAACTGCGGTGAGTGCGGGGTTCCCACCTGCCTGGCTTTCGCCATGCAACTGGCCTCGGGCAAGGTGGAACTGGGTGCCTGCCCTCACGTTACCGAGGAGTCCAAAGAGAAGCTGTCCGAAGCTTCAGC
>CAYFVI010000296.1:0-7776 GCA_964346525.1 uncultured Dehalococcoidaceae bacterium | reverse complement strand
TCCGGCTCGTACGGGGATGGTGACGCCTGTTCTCTGAGCAAGAAGGCGCAGCGCCTCGCCAAAGTCCAGCCCTTCCTTCTTCATAACGAAGGAAAAAACGTCGCCACCGGTGTTGCAGCCGAAGCAGTGCCAGCTCTGCTGTTCCGGGTAAACGAAGAAGGAGGGATTTCTCTCGCCGTGAAAAGGACACAGTCCGACGAGGTTGCGCCCCGCCTTTTTCAGCGCCACGTACTGGCCTATAACGCTGACGATATCTGTCTTCTGTTTGACCTCGTCAATAACGCTCATTCGGCAGGCTAATTCCCCTTATCAATCATTGCTCCAGACCGGCAGCTACCCGCTGGGTGTACTGGTCGGTCATGCCGGCGATGTAGTCGACCACCCTTCGCTCGGTGTTTTCACTGTAGGCGAGGTATTCCGGCGGCAATTCGTCTTCATGTTGGTTGAAATACTGGTAAAGGCGACAGACCACTTCCCTGGCCTTCTCGCTTTCCTCCTCAGCGGACTTCACGTAGTAAACTTCTTTAAAGAGGAATTCCCGGAGTATATTGGTGGCCTCCAGTATTTCGGGACTCATGGTTATCTTCGGGCTCTCTATCCCTATTCTATCATATCTATCATAGCCGCTGGCCCCCCACGAGCTATCGATAATGTCGCTGACCATGGTATTGATTCGCTGTGAATGTGAGATGCCCAGCGCTTTCACGGCATCGAGGGGCAAATTGCCTTCCGTGATAACGCCGGCCCGGATAGCATCACCAATATCATGGTTGATATAGGCGATAATATCCGCCATCCTGACGACCTCACCTTCAAGGGTGTCTACTTTCCCCCAGGTATCGCTGAGGACATCGCTTCTCGATTTTGAATGGTTCAGAATGCCGTCCCTGACCTCTACCGTAAGGTTGAGCCCGCGACCATCATTTTCCAGAAGGTCAACCACACGCAGGCTCTGTTCATTGTGCCGGAATCCTGGCGCATAGAGCTCGTTGAGCACGTCTTCCCCGACGTGACCGAAAGGGGTATGCCCCAGGTCATGGCCGAGGGCAACTGCCTCGGTCAGGTCTTCATTCAGGTTAAGGGCCCGGGATATGGTACGGCCTATCTGGGATACCTCCAGGGTGTGTGTCAGCCTGGTCACAAAATGGTCGCCCAGCGGCGCGATGAAGACCTGCGTCTTGTGCTTGAGGCGACGGAATGCCTTGCTGTGGATAATCCGGTCGCGGTCACGCTGAAAAGCCGTTCTGATAGGACACGGTTCTTCGTCTCTCAGCCTGCCTTTTGAGAGCCTGCTTTTCACCGCGTAAGGCGAAAGGCTTTCCTCTTTTTTCTCGCTGAGCTGACGGATCGCAAGACGCCTGATCACAGAGGCTTCAATCTCTCTGCCGGAATATGGCATAGTAGATACTAACATTATACCACATCGGGCAGTAGAAATCTCCCTTTGAGCTTAACATAATAGTTGATATATAGTTGTCCGCAAGAATAACGGTAAAAAGTATGCCGTGTCAGTTCGTATTGACAAGCATAGTGGTCTGCCGTAGAATTAAATTGCCGGCTGATTAAATGGGGGAGGTAGGTTATGATTGAAATGAGCATCGACAGTATCCGTGTGAGCTTGATGAATTACCAGCGGGTGGTAATCCTGAAAGAAAAATTGGCCAAGCGATATCTCCCGATCTGGATCGGTCCCGCAGAGGCTGATGCCATTGCGGTAAAACTTCAAGGCGTAATGGTGCCGAGGCCTCTCACCCACGACCTGCTCAGTTCAGTAATCGATTCACTGGGGGCGGCTATAGACTCCATTATTGTCAGCGACCTGAAGAGCGATACCTTCTATGCCAAGATTATCCTCAGCGTTAATAGCGAACAGATGGAGATTGACTCGCGTCCCAGCGATGCTCTGGCGCTGGCGGTGCGAACTGACGCCCCCATATTTGCCGAGGAAGCCGTACTGGATAAAGCCGGTATCCTGCTTGACGAAGAGACCGGGAAGCCGATTATGGAGGAAAGTGACGAGGTTGATACCAAGGATAAAAAAGTAAGTGAAGAGGAAATGAGAAAGCTTTCCGCTTTCTATGACTTCATCAATACGCTTGATATGGATGATTTTGACAAACGGAAATCATAAAGAGAAAAGGGCCAAATAAACTGGAGCCTTGCGGTGGAAGAGAGACTGATTAAAAAACTGATGACCTCCATGAAATGCGAAGAGTGCGGTCAGAACTATGAGGCCTATAACGTTGATGTGCTCGGACACCGCGAAGATATGTGGTTTTTAAGAGTGCATTGCGCAACGTGCCATACTCAATGCCTGGTGGCAGCGGTTGTCAGGGAAGAGAAAGCATCTCAAGAGGTCAATGACCTCACCGATGCTGAGGTAGATGAAGGCCAGCTTGAAGCAATTAAAGTTGATGATGTGCTTGATATGCACAATTTCTTGATAGATTTCGATGGTGACTTCTCACAGCTGTTTAATCAAGGGAAGCTCCGCTAGATTGGCCCTATGATAACGTTGACCATATGTAGTAATCGGCAGCCCTGACAAATAACTGTTAGGGCTGTTTTGTTTCTACAGTCTCTGGTAGTTTATTTAAATTCAGAATGCTACAATATATTGGGTTGCGCGTTAGCGCAGGTACTGAGGCAAACATGAGCAGATGGATGGCGGCTCTGCGGCTGGTGGGGGTGGGGTTTTTCATCGGTAGCTCAATCGTGCTGGGCGTGGCGGCAGGTCTCTGGTTGGATAGCAGACTGAATACCGGTCCTGCTCTGGCGATAGTGGGGCTGTTCCTGGGAATTGTGGTTGCTTTCTACGGGGTATACCGGATGCTGGTACCGCTTATGAAGAATAGGAAGAACGGGGAGAGCGGTTGATGGCAAAACGCCGTGCGCGGGGTATGCCGCGACCTCTTCTGGTGGGGGTGCTGTCCCTTTTCGTCCTTCTGCTCGTCGTTGGCTTTCTGGTCGGCCCTCTGGGAAGAAGTATGATTGGTGACCTAGGGCTGCCGGCGTGGCTCAGTCTGCCGCATCCGGAGTTCCAGCTTCCAGCGGAAACGGTATTTCACCTCTTCGGCTTTCCCGTCGCCAACAGCATTATCGGGGCCTGGATAACGATGGTCGTCCTGATATGCCTGTCGTATTTAATCACGCGTCGTATGAAAGTAGTCCCGGGAAGGCTTCAGAGCGCCTTTGAAGCATTGCTGGGCTGGCTCTATGAACTCTGCCGGCGAGTCGCCGGAGAGGAAAACGGACGGCGATTCTTTCCCATAGTGACCACCATATTTCTCTTTGTTGCCTTCAACGCCTGGTTGAGCCTGATACCTGGCTTCGGCTCGATAGAAGTAATTACAGCCGAGGGCGAACACGTACACCTGCTGCGCGGTGCCAATACCGATATCAATATGCCTCTGGCCCTAGCGCTGATTTCGTTCGTCTTTGTGGAATACTTCGGCCTGAGGTCACTGGGGCTGCGCTATGTGGGCAAATTTCTCAATGTGGGGCAGCTTTTCCAGAGCCTCGGACATATCGTCAAGGGAAGGCTTCGTGCTGGGCTTAGCGGGATTTTCACCGGATTCATCCATATCTTTGTCGGGCTCTTGGAGGCATTGAGCGAGATGGTGCGGATTGTCAGTTTCACCTTTCGTCTTTTCGGCAATATGACCGCCGGCGAGATACTGCTGCTTATCGCGGCATTTCTGATACCATGGGTGTTCGCCCTACCGTTCTACGGGCTTGAGCTGCTCGTCGGCTTCGTTCAGGCGCTTATTTTCAGTGGGCTGACCCTGGTCTTTCTGACTCTGGCTGTAACGCATCATGGGGAAGAGTCGGCTTGACATAAAAAATATTAAACTTTTGGTAAATCGCTGAAGGAGGTTAATATGGATCCGGTAACGATGAAGATGTTGGCCGTGGGGCTGACGGCCGGGCTGGGGTTACTTGGGCCGGCACTGGGAATCGGGCTTATCGGCTACTCGGCGCTGCAGGGAATAGCTCGTAACCCGGAGGCAAGCGGTCCCATAATGACCAATATGATTCTGGTGACCGCTTTCTGCGAGGCGATCGGTATTTATGCGCTTATCATCGCCATTATCCTGGCGCTGATTGTCTAGCGTTTTTAGGAGGTAATTATGGGACAAGAAGGAATACCTCTGTCTATCGGTGTTGTTATTGGTGCCGCGGTGCTGGGAGCGCTGGTTTTCGCCGGCCTGGTGGTGGCGGCGATTATCGCCATCTGATTTAATACGGGACAGAAGGGGGCAGATAATGGAGGGACTGGCCGGACTCGGCATTAATGTGCCCATATTGCTGGCGCAGATTGTGAACGTGGCCATTCTGCTTGTCGTCCTCTACTTTGTGGCCTACAAGCCGGTGATGAGGATGCTTGACCAGCGTTCCAGGGGAATCAAGGACAGCATGGAACAGGCCGATGCCGTCAAAGAGCAGGCGGCTCGTACCGAAGAAGAGGTGAAGAAGCAACTGGAAGCGGCGGGCAGGGAAGGACAGAAACGCATTGCCCAGGCGGCAAAGGCCGGTGAGGAAATCAGGGAGAAAGCCAGGCAAAGCGCCAGACAGGAGGCTGAAGCTCTCATCACCCGGGCGCGCGGCGAGATTCAGCGGGAGCGGGATGAGGCCATCAGCGAGCTGCGAAGGGAAGTGGCCGACCTCACCATATCGGCGGCGGAAAAGGTCATTGACCGGTCTCTGGACAAGAAGGCGCATCGCGAGCTTATTGAGAAAGTCATGGAAGAAAGCGATGCTCTGAAAGAGAAATGAAAGCTGGTTAAGGAATAGACGTGGCGACGAGGGCATACGCGAAGAGATATGCGCAGGCAGCCTTTGAAATCGCACTGGAAGCAGGCGAGCTGGAGCGCTGGCAATCCGACCTGGCCGGGGTTGTCCAGGCCGTAAGCGACGAGGACTTTTCCGCGGTACTGGAAAGCCCGAAGGTTCATTTCGACGAAAAATCGAGGCTGCTCTCCGGGCAGATTAAGGAGTTGAACCCGTTGTTGCTGAACCTGCTCCTTCTGCTAATCAGCCGGGGCCGGCTGGGTATCATCGGGGAAATTGCGGAGGAGTATCAGCGGTTGTGGAACCGCCACCGCGGTATAGAGATAGCTGAGGTGACCACGGCGGTTCCGCTGACCAATGAGGATAAAGAAAAGCTGGCCCGACATCTGGGCCGGATTGTGGGCAAGAAGGTTGAAGTCAGGGCGGAGGTGGACCCGGGCGTAATCGGCGGATTTGTGGCCCGGATTGGAGATAAGTTACTGGACAGCAGCATCCGCAGCAAACTGGCCGCGTTAAAGAAGGAAATGGCCGGTGCGAAAAGGTGACCTTCAAAAAGCCCGATTTAGAAATGTGAGGAGGCTCGAGAATGGAAAAGATTGAGATACTGAAGCGATGTCTCGTGTTCAGAGAGTTGGATGAGGAGCAGTTGAAAGTAATTGCCGACATGGCCACTGCTGAAGTCTATGAAGTCGGGGAGAGCTTGGGCAAGCAGGGCAGGAGACAGGAAAAGGTGTTCATCATTGAGGATGGTTTAGTTGGCATATACCTGGAACTGGGCCCGATGATGCACCGCCAGATACAGGCGGCATCGAACTTGGAACTGGTATGCTGGTCGGGAGTGTTACCTCCGCATCGTATGTCCAGCACGGTGAGGGCCATCGAGACCACGAAGGTGCTGGCATTCGAGGGCAAGGAGTTTGGCCAGGCTTGTCAGACTAATCCACAAATCGGATACAAGATACACCGCGGCATCGCACAGACAATAGTTAACAGGCTAAACAATGCCTATACGCAGTTGATGGGCGTAACCGCACAGGACTAGTCAATATCAGATATTTTACCGTTAGCGGTTTACAATTGGACGGAGGGTTTGATGAGCGAAGTAAAAGGGATTACTTCCATGATGGGGGAAAAGAGAAGTTTCCGTCCCCCGAAGGAGTTTAGAGAGTCGGCATATATCCAGAGCATGGATGAATATGAAAAACTGTACCGGCGTTCCATAGAAGACCCGGAGGGGTTCTGGGGTGAAATGGCGGAGCAGCTCGACTGGTTTGAGAAGTGGGACAGGGTGGTGGAAGCCGATTTTGACGAAGGGAAGCACCAGTGGTTCGTCGGCGGCAAACTGAACGTGAGCTATAACTGCATTGACCGTCATATCGGTACCTGGCGCAAGAACAAGGCGGCGCTCATCTGGGAAGGCGACATCGGCGATACCAAGGTAATGACTTATCAGCAGCTTTACCGCGAGGTGTGCAAGTTCGCCAATGTGTTGCGGAGGCTGGGCGTGAAGAAAGGCGACCGTGTTTCCATTTACCTTCCCATGATACTGGAGTTGCCCATTGCTATGCTGGCCTGTGCCCGTATCGGCACCATTCACAGCGTTATCTTCGGCGGCTTCAGTGCGGAAGCCCTGCGCGACCGCATACTGGACTGCGGCTCGGAAACGCTTATCTGCTGTGATGGCTACTATCGCAGCGGCCGTGTTATCCGCAGCAAAGATAATGCCGACCAGGCGCTGGAGTCCTGTCCTGACGTAAGTAACGTCGTCGTGGTTAAGCGGGCGGATATCGGCGTGCCCATGAAAGAGAAACGCGACCATTGGTGGCATGACCTCATGGCCGGCGTGGAAATCAAGCCCGTGTGCGATGTGGCGATACTGGATGCGGAAGACCCCCTCTTCATCCTCTACACCAGCGGCAGCACCGGCAAGCCGAAGGGCGTGATGCACACCCAGGCGGGCTATCTGCTGCATACCTATCAGACGTTCAAGTGGATTTTCGATGTCAAGGAAGAGGATGTTTACTGGTGCACGGCGGACATTGGCTGGGTGACCGGCCATTCGTACATCGTCTACGGGCCTCTGGCCGTTGGTGCCACGTGTATCATGTTCGAAGGTGTTCCCACCTACCCGCACGCCGACCGGTTCTGGGATATCGTGGAGAAGTATCAGGTTACCATCTTCTATACCGCGCCCACGGCGATACGTGCCCTCATGCGCGAGGGAGAGCAGTGGCCGAACAAACACGACCTGAGCTCTTTGCGGCTTCTGGGAACAGTGGGCGAACCTATCAACCCTGAGGCCTGGATGTGGTACTACAACGTTATCGGCAAGGGAAGGTGCCCCATTATCGATACCTGGTGGCAGACTGAGACCGGAGGCATTCTTATCACCACTTTACCCGGCGCCATGGCGGCCAAACCGGGCTCGGCCGGCATGCCTTTCTTCGGCGTCGAGCCGGGGATACTGCGTGAAGACGGCTCAACCGTAGACGTGAACGAGGGCGGTTACCTGGTGATGAAGCGGCCCTGGCCCGGCCTGATGCGCGGTGTTTACGGTGACCCGAAACGATTCAAGGAAACGTACTTTGTCCGCTTCCCGGGCGTTTACACCACCGGCGATGGGGCCAGGATTGACGAGGACGGTTACTACTGGCTGATGGGCCGTATTGATGATGTTATCAATGTATCCGGCCATCGCATCGGCACCGCTGAGGTAGAAAGCGCGCTCGTTTCACATGATAAAGTGGCCGAGGCGGCGGTGGTCGGTATGCCCCATGAGGTGAAAGGGCAGGGCATTTACGCCTACGTGACCCTGGTGGCGGGCATGGAAGACGGTGATGACCTGAAGAGGGAGCTTGTGGCCCATGTTCGCAAGGAAATCGGGCCAATCGCCACGCCGGATAAAATTCAGTTCGCTGAAGGCCTGCCCAAGACCCGGAGCGGAAAAATCATGCGCCGTATCCTGGTCAAGATTGCCGCGGGAGA
>CAYFVI010000295.1:0-2566 GCA_964346525.1 uncultured Dehalococcoidaceae bacterium | reverse complement strand
ATATGCGCCTGCCCATCCAGTATGCCCTGTCCTATCCGGAACGATTTATAAATCCCGAACTGCCCCGGGTAGACTGGAGGCAGGTCAGGAGTCTGGATTGTGAGCCTCCCGATTATGAGAGATTTCCTTGCCTGCGACTGGCAATCGAGGCCGGGAAAAGGGGAGGGACATATCCGGCGGTGCTCTGTGCCGCGGACGAGGTGGCGGTTGAGCTTTTCCTCGATGGGCGTATCCTGTTTACGGATATTGCTGGTTTCATCGAGCGGACGCTGGAGCAGCACCAGCCGATAAAAGAGCCAGGTCTTGAAGAGATTGAGGCGGCGGACGCCTGGGCCAGGGAGGCACTGCTCAAAACGGTGAGCGGAGTAAAGTAATGGGAGCATTCATCACTGTAATCGCTTTCCTGGGCATGCTGGCGGTGCTGATTATCGCCCACGAATTCGGGCACTATATCACCGCCAAAGCCTCTGGGGTCACGGTGGAAGAGGTAGGCATCGGTTTCCCGCCCCGGCTGATTTCATTCAAACGTGGCGGAACCATATACTCGTTGAACGTGATTCCGCTGGGCGGCTTTGTCAAGATGGCCGGCGAAGAAGACCCGAAGGTGGCGGGGAGCCTGGCCAGCAAGAGCATCCCGGTCAGGCTGCTGGCACTCGGTTCCGGCTCGCTGATGAATTTGTTGCTGCCTCTGCTCCTCTTCTCGGTGGCTTTTATGGTGCCGCATAACGTTGTCTACGGGCAAGTACAGGTTGATGAGGTAGCGGTGAACTCGCCGGCGGCCAGGGCCGGCCTCGTTGCCGGGGATACCATTCTTGAGGTCAACGGGAAACCGGTCAATAACATCGGCGACCTGCAGCGAAATATACAACTCAAATTGGGACAGCCCATCACCCTGCTCACCCAGCGCGATGAGGTTCGTATGGTACCGCGCTGGCAGCCACCGGAAGGGGAGGGCGCGATCGGCGTGGCGGTGAGGGTAATTTCACCTGCGGTTGTCCGTCAGAGCTTTCCCTTCTGGCAGGCGATACCGATGGGCGTTCGTGAATGCATTGAAACGTTCGTCCTTTTCAAGAATGGCATTATCAGCATGATTATCGGCACGCTGCCGAGGATTGTAACCGGCCCGGTGGGCATCGCACAGATAACCGGTGAGGTGGCCCAGGCGGGGCTCAGCCCGCTGCTGGAGTTCGCTGCCTTCCTGAGCATCAATCTGGCCATCATCAACCTTCTCCCCCTGCCGGCGCTGGATGGGGGGAGGATAGCTTTTGTTTTCTTGGAGTGGGTACGGCGCGGCAAACGCGTGCCGGCCCGCATCGAAGGGATGATTCATATGGCCGGCTTTGCCCTGCTCATCGGTTTTATCCTGCTGGTTACCTATCAGGATATCCTCCGCATTATAAGCGGCGAGAGTCTGCTGCCATGATAGAAAGGCGCATATCCAAGCAGATTCAAATCGGAGGTGTGGCCATCGGCGGCGGTGCCCCGATTGTGGTGCAGTCGATGACCAACACAGACACCCGCGACGTCAGGTCGACCGTTAATCAAATAAGAGAGCTGGATGAAGCCGACTGCGAACTGGTGCGGGCCGCCGTGCCCGATGCCAAGGCGGCACGGGCGATAGCCGAAATAAAAAAGGGCATTAATATACCTCTGATTGCCGATATCCACTTTGATTACCGCCTGGCGCTGATGGCGCTGGAGGCAGGCGCCGATGGCCTGCGCCTGAATCCGGGAAATATTGGCGAGGCAGAGAAGGTGAAGGCGGTGGCGCTGGCGGCGAAAGAGAGGGACGTGCCTATCAGGATAGGGGTGAACGCGGGCAGCCTGCCCAAAGCTTATGACCCCAAGTTGAGCGTTGCTGAGAGGATGGTTGAGGCGGCTCTGGAACAGATAAGGCTTCTGGAGAGCCTCGACTTCGATTTAATTAAAGTATCTTTGAAAGCGTTTGACGTGCCCACGATGGTCGAGGCCAATAAGAGCCTGGCCGAAAAAATGCCTTACCCGTTGCATCTGGGCGTCACCGAGGCGGGAACACCCAAACGGGGCGTTATCCGCAGCGCCGTGGGTATCGGCACTTTGCTCTATATGGGCATCGGCGATACCATAAGGGTTTCTTTGACCGCCCACCCCCGCGAGGAGGTAATCGCCGGCTACGAGATTTTGAAGAGCCTGAACCTGCGCCAGCATGGCCCGGTGCTGGTCAGCTGCCCCTCCTGTGGTCGGGCGGAGGTTGATATAGTAAAATTAGCCGAAGAGGTGGAGGAGCAGCTTTTAAAGATAACCAGGCCGATAAAGGTGGCGGTGATGGGCTGCGTGGTCAACGGCCCCGGCGAGGCCAGAGACGCCGACGTCGGCATCGCCTGCGGGAAGGGGAAAGGCGTTATCTTCAGGAGGGGGGAAAAGGTGGGAGTGGTGGAGGAAAAAGATTTCCTGACCGCGCTGATGAGGGAAGTGGAGGGGATGTAAAGCAGGGATATTTGATATGTTTTTTAGAGGCGTAAAAATTAGTGATTTGCATGAACAAGACTTACAAAAGCTTGTTGATGACCAAGTTCAAGAAAGAGAT
>CAYFVI010000294.1:0-8413 GCA_964346525.1 uncultured Dehalococcoidaceae bacterium | reverse complement strand
ATACGGGTGTTTGATTCGCGCAGGAAAACGGGAAGGAATTCTTCACCGTTGGCGACCTCAAAGCAGAGCCCATCGCCGTCACGTCTGGCCTCAATCTGATAGCGCAGCCTGATTTCCTCTGCTGCCTTGTCATTATCATCGGTTTTCAGCGACACGATGTCCTTGCCCACCATTCTTTTCAGCTTTGCCGGCGTGTCCATGGCGATGAGCTTTCCGTAGTCAATCACAGCGATGCGGTCAGCTTTATCCGCCTCGTCCATATAGTGCGTGGTGAGGAAAATGGTAGTCCCTTCCTGTCGCCGCAGTTCGAGGATATACTCCCACATGCGGTTTCTAGTCTGGGGGTCGAGCCCGAGCGTCGGCTCATCGAGAAAGAGCACTCTGGGGTGGTGCAGCAGCCCTCGCGCCAGCTCCAGGCGCCGTTTCATTCCGCCGGAATAGGTCTGTACCTTGTTATGTCGCTTGTCCCACAGCTCCACCATGCTTAGCAACTGCTCGATTCGCGGCTCGCGGATGGAAACGGGTACACCGTAAACAAGGGCGTGAAAACGCATGTTCTGCAGGCCACTGAGCCTTTCATCAAGGCTGGGGTCCTGAAAGACCAAGCCTATCATCTGGCGTACCTGGCTCTGCTGGCGCACCACATCCAGGCCGGCAATGCAAGCCCGCCCGGAGGTTGGACGAGTCAATGTACACAGGATATTAATGGTGGTGGTCTTGCCCGCCCCATTGGGGCCCAGAAAGCCGAAGACTCCCCCCGCCGTCACGCTGAAGCTGATGTCGTTCACCGCCACCAGGTCGCCGTATTTCTTGACCAGATTCTCTACTTCAATGATATGTTCGCTCATGCCTCACCGGAAATGAAAGAACCCAATAACCGCTTTTAGGCAGGTCTTACGTTATTTTAGCATTTCACGTTCGTCATTGTTTAGTGACGTTAAATACGGTAATATGAAATATATAGCTACTTGTGAGGAGATTGCTGGATAAATGAGAGTTAGGTACGGTTATCCGACTGATGGACTCAATGCCATCCTTATACTGGTTATCATCAATTTTGTGATTTTCCTCGCCACCCTTATCCGTTCCGAACTTATTTATTTGCTCGGTTTTTCGCCGGCGGCGTTCCTTTCAAGGCCGTGGACGGTGGTTACCGCCATGTTTGTCCATGCTGGCTTCTGGCATATCTTTGCCAATATGCTGACCCTCTACTTCTTCGGCAGTTATTTCTCCCGGCTGGTTGGCCGTGGCAGTTTTCTCCTGGTCTACTTCGTCGGTGGCATAGTGGGTAACCTACTGTTCTGGCTTCTAGCCTCGCCCTTTGCCGTGGGCGTCGGCGCCTCCGGTGCCGTGTTTGCCATAGCCGGCGGGCTGGTGGTGCTGCGGCCAAAGCTGCCGGTGATTATCTTTCCCATCCCCCTCCCCATCCCTCTCTTTGTGGCGGTCATCGGGGGCTTTCTGCTGCTCTCGTTTATGCCATCAGTCGCCTGGCAGGCGCACCTGGGTGGGCTGCTGGTGGGGCTGGTCGCGGGCTTTATTTTCCGCCGGAGAGAAAGGTATCGCTTCTTTTGATGTGCTGGCGGCGTCAGCTTGACTTTAACCGGCGCCGTTATTTATAATAGCTAGCTGGTTGGTTTGTTGTTGACCAGGCTATTGCCTGAGTAGCTCAGTTGGTCAGAGCAGCTGTCTTGTAAACAGCAGGTCGTGGGTTCGAATCCCCCCTCAGGCTCCGGAAGTTGAGGTTGTGGAGGGGTGCCGGAGTGGTTAATCGGAGCAGTCTGTAAAACTGCCGCCCTAAGGGCTACACAGGTTCGAATCCTGTCCCCTCCACCAGCACCGAGATTGCCGGTCAGTTGTTGACTTTTCATAGTCTATACCCTAAAATTAGCTTTGTAATTATGCCCACATAGCTCAGTCGGTAGAGCACGTTCTTGGTAAGAACGGGGTCACCAGTTCGAATCTGGTTGTGGGCTCGGTAGAAACGGAGGTTGAAATGGCAAAACAGAAATTCGAGAGGACCAAGCCGCATGTAAACGTGGGGACCGTAGGTCACGTTGACCACGGGAAAACGACGCTGACCTCAGCGATAACGCTGGTCCTGGGCAAGGCGTACGGTACCACCCAGTTCCGCGCCTTCGAGTCAATCGACAATGCTCCCGAGGAAAAGGCGCGTGGCCTGACCATAGCCATCGCCCATATTGAGTATGAGACGGATAAGCGGCATTACGCCCACATAGACTGCCCGGGGCATGCCGACTACATCAAGAACATGATCACCGGTGCCGCCCAGATGGACGGCGCCATTCTGGTGGTCAGTGCTCCCGACGGCCCGATGCCGCAGACCAGAGAGCATGTTCTGCTGGCGCGCCAGGTGATGGTACCGCGAATCGTGGTGGCCTTAAATAAAGTGGACGCCATGGAGGACGAGGAACTGCTGGAGCTGGTGGAGATGGAGGTAAGGGAGCTGCTCAGCAGCTATGAGTTCCCGGGAGACGAGATACCGGTACACAGGGTAAGCGCGCTTAAAGCGCTGGAGTGCGGCTGCGGCAAGCCTGAATGCCAGTGGTGTGGTCCGATTCTGAAGTTGATGGGATCCGTTGATGAGTATATCCCGGTGCCGACCCGGCCCAAAGACCAGCCGTTCCTGATGGCGGTGGAAGATGTCTTCAGCATCAAGGGGCGCGGCACAGTGCCCACCGGCAGGGTGGAGCGAGGCGTAATCAAGGCCGGAGATGAGGTTGAAATCGTTGGCCTGCACCATGAGCCGAAGAAGGTGGTGGCCACCAGCCTGGAGATGTTCCACAAGACGCTGGACTATGCCGAGCCCGGCGATGCGGTAGGCATCCTGCTCCGTGGCGTGGAACGAGAAGATATCGAGCGCGGTCAGGTGCTGGCAGCGCCCGGCTCGATTAAGCCGCATACGCATGCTGAAGCCGAGGTCTACGTTCTGAAAAAGGAAGAAGGCGGCCGGCATACGCCGTTCTTCAATGGCTACAAGCCGCAGTTCTACATCCAGACCACGGATGTTACTGGCTCCGTAGAGCTCCCTGAGGGGGTGGAGATGGTGATGCCCGGTGACAACGTCACCATGAAGTTAAAACTCATCTATCCGGTGGCCATGGAGAAAGGTCTGCGCTTTGCCATCCGTGAGGGCGGAAGGACGGTAGGCTCCGGCACCATTAGCAAAATTATAGAGTAGGTTTATGGCGAAGAAAGGCGAAGCCAGAGGCATAATCCATCTCGCCTGTACTGAGTGCAGGGAGAGAACATATACCACGACCAAAAATCGTAAGAATGACTCTCAGAGACTGGAATTGAACAAGTACTGCCCTCGTTGTCGTACGGTGCGACTTCATCGAGAGGTTAAGTAGTACGGCATGCTGGAGAGGTAGGGAGGCCTTCGGTGGCACAGCGTTCGGCGACAACCAAACGTTCACGGGTCCGATTCATCGGCGAGATAATCACCGAGTTGAAGAAAGTGGTCTGGCTTTCCAGACGTGAGGTTCTCTATCTATCAACTCTGGTGCTGATAATCTCGGTAACTGCCGGGCTGATTCTGGGGGCAATTGACTTCGGTTTCTCCGCCCTCGTTGAAAATGTTCTTGTGGGCCGCTGAGCGCTTATTTACGTCAATGACCGCATCATGCATAAGCCAGAAAATAACCGGTGAGGTAATTTGTGTCGGATAACGGAGCGAGCTGGTACGTCATACATACCTACTCGGGGTATGAGGAAAGGGTAAAGAAGAACCTCGAGCAGCGCATCAGGTTCATGGACTCTGGCAGCGAGATAATTCAGGTGGTGATACCCACTGAAGATGAAATTGAGGTAAAAAACGGCCAGAGACGTACCGTGACCAAGAAAATACTGCCCGGCTATGTCCTGGTGCAGATGAAAATGACCGACCAGAGCTGGAGTGTGGTGCGGAATACGCCCGGTGTTACCGGCTTTGTGGGGAGTGGCAGCAAACCAACGCCATTACAGGAGGATGAGGTAAGCCAGATTTTAAAGCAGATGGAAGCCGAGGTGCCCAAGGTGAAGGTCGGCTTCCGCCGTGGGCAGAGCGTCCGGGTCATCGATGGCCCGTTTATCGATTTCGTTGGTCTTGTGGATGAAATAAATACCGAGAAGGGCAAGGTAAAGGTGCTGCTGTCCCTTTTCGGGCAGGAAACACCGGTGGAACTCGACTTTTTGCAGGTGGAAAAACTTTGAACCGTTTGAGGAGATAACATGGCGAAGAAGGTCAGGGCGATAATCAAGTTGCAGATTCCCGCCGGCCAGGCGAATCCGGCACCGCCGGTAGGTCCGGCACTGGGCCAGCATGGCATAAATATCATGCAGTTCTGCAAGGAATATAACGAGCGCACATCATCGCAGGCCGGCTCCATTGTCCCGGTGGAGATTACCGTCTTTGAGGACAGGTCCTTCACCTTCATTACCAAGACGTCCCCGGCCTCCGACCTGCTGAAGAAGGCACTCGGCGTGGAGAAGGGGAGCGGCAGCACCGCACATGAGGAAGTGGGCACCCTTTCCCGTCAACAGTTGCGCGATATCGCCCAGCTTAAAGCCAAAGACCTGAGTGCCAACAGCATAGAACAGGCGGAGAAAATCATTGCCGGCACCGCCAGAAGTATGGGGATCAAGGTAGAAGAGTAAAATGGCTAAACACGGTAAAAAATACAATGAGGTAGTCCAGCTGGTGGACAGGACACAAACGTATACTCCCGAGGAAGCAATCGAGCTGGCAAAAAAGACGGCCAAGGCTAACTTTGACGAGACCGTGGAGCTTCACCTCCGCATGGGCGTTGACCCGCGCAATGCCTCCCAGCAGGTGCGTGGCGTAGCGCTTCTGCCCTATGGGCTGGGCAAAAAGGTGAGGGTTCTCGTCTTCGCTCAGGGGGAAGCGGTCAGAACCGCCGAGTCTGCAGGAGCCGACTACGTCGGCGGTGATGATATGGTCAAAAAAATCGAAGATGGCTGGCTGGAATTTGATACCGCCATTGCCACACCGGAAATGATGGGCAAGGTAGGCAAGCTGGGCAAGATTCTGGGGCGGAGGGGGCTGATGCCCAATCCCAAGTCTGGAACCGTGGTCCCCGCCGAGGACCTCCCCCGTGTCATCGAAGATGCGAGAAAAGGTCGCGTTGAATTCAAGCTGGATCGTACTGCCATCATTCACGTGGCGCTGGGCAAGGCCAGCTTTGATAATGAGCAGTTGCTGGGCAACCTGGCGGCCCTGGTCGAGGCCGTGGTCAAGGCCAAACCCAGCGGCGCCAAGGGGCAGTACGTTAAGACGGCCGTCCTGACCACCACCATGGGGCCGGGAATAAAGCTTGACCTCAGGCCAACCCTGGCGCTCACCAGCGGTTAAAAAGCTTTACTTTACCGGTGAAACCGGTTAAAATAGATAAGTCAATTGAATAACGTGTCCTGAGACAGTGGGCGCCGGAAACGGCTTAATTTTGTGCCTGCCGAGGATAATAGAGAACCCAGGTAAACTGGATTTCAATATCCCTGCGCGTAAGGCGCAGGGATATTTTATGGATGATCGGGATGTTCAGGAGGTATGGAAAATGCCGCGAGAAGAGAAAGTACAGGTAGTTGATGAGCTGAGCCAGGTGCTTTCCGAGTGCAGCATCGGTATCCTGACCGATTACCGGGGGCTGACCACTGCCGAGATAACCGACCTGCGGCGCAGCCTCAGGGATTCGGAAATAAAATACCGGGTGGTGAAAAACACGCTGGCGCGATTTGCCGCCGAGAAAGTGGGGAAAGACGAGCTGGTCGGCTTTTTTGAAGGGCCGGTGGCGATTGCCTTCGGTTACGGGGATATCATGTCGCCGGCCAGGATTCTGGCCGATTACATTCGAACACAGAAAACAGCCCTGACCATTAAGGGGGGCTTTGCCGGCGACAGGATTTTCACCTCGGCGGACATCGAAAGCCTGGCCTCGTTGCCATCGGCTGAAATACTGCTGGGCAGAGTCTTGGCTGGAATACAGAGTCCTATCTACCGTCTGGTCAACTGTCTAGCAAACCCCATGAGGGGACTTATGGGAGTACTGCAAGCGAGAGTACAACAACTTGAGGGAGGATAAAATGGCAGAGAAGAAAGAGAAAGAAGCGAAAGCGACGCAAGAAACTGCCCAAGCAGAAGCAAAGGCAGAAGAGCAACCCGTTGCGGAAAGCGAACCGGAAGCCGCACCTGAGGCGGCTGCGGAGATGGCTGAAGCTCCGACGGAGAAAGAGGCGGAGGTCGCGGAGACGAAAGCTGAGGTAAAGGAAGAGTCGCCCGCTGAAAAAGCGGAGGAAAAGCCAAAAGCAGAGGAGAAGCCAAAGGCGACGAAAAAAGAAGCTGAGGAAGCGCCGGCGCCAGCAGTCAAAGAGAAGGTCAAGTTATCTCCGGCCATGGAGGAGATAATGAACTCGATTAAGAAGATGACTGTGCTTGAGCTGGCCGACCTGGTCAAGGCATTGGAAGCCGAGTTCGGCGTTACAGCGGCGGCGCCGGTAATGGGCGCGGTGGCGCCAGCGGCGGCAGGAGCTCCGGCAGGGGCACCGGCAGCTGCGGGTGAAGAAGAGCAGACCGAGTTCAGCGTCATTCTCACCGAGGTAGGTGCCAATAAGATCGCCGTCATCAAGGCGGTGCGCGAGGTGACCACACTTGGTCTGAAGGAATCCAAGGATTTGGTGGAGAGCGTGCCCAAACCGGTGCGAGAGGGCGTCAACAAAGAAGAGGCGGCAACCATCAAGGAAAAAATTGAAGCCGCTGGTGCCAAAGCGGAAATAAAGTAATCCCGGCCTTACTGGCTTGGTTGAAAAAGAGGCCAGGATAGCCTATAGTTACCACAAATAAAACTCCGGTAAGCGGAGAGTGGTAGGGCATGCTGATACGGGATTCTTTAATACTGGCCGGCATTGGTGGCCTGCTTCTGGTCATCGGCATACTGCTGTATACCTGGGGCAAGCGGGAAGAAGATAGTTACTACAGTGAGATAGCCAAGCGCCCCGGAGATACCCGCGAATTTATGGAACGCTGGCCGCCACGCCAGCAGCCCGGTGCCCTGAAGATAGGCGGCGTTATCGCCATCGCCCTCGGCGGGGTGTTGCTGGTAACGGGCGGGGTTTTCTCTCTTATCGCATTATAAATATCTTGCGGCCGTTTTATTCCGCGGGCGGTGGCAGACTTAATTCCTGAAGGTCGGCTTCTATTCTGAGGGCATTGGCCTGAAGTCGATTCGATGGTATCACCCGGCCGTCTTTATAGACGAACCAGCTTGCCTGCTGCCAGTAAGGTTTCTCTTGCCAGTTCTCGGCCCCGCTCATATCCACCTTGACATACCAGATGCTGCTGCCGTCCTTGAAGAGCTCCGATTGGGCGCTCCAGTTATCGCTGGCAGCGGAGAACTCAGCAAGGTATGCCTTGGCCTCGTGGCTTTCCGACAGGCTCAGCAAATGCTCATAAACGGCGAGAATGGCCCTGTCCTCGGAGTTGATGAAGGTGGTCGTCGCCGGCTTCTCTGGTTCCGGCGCTGGCGGTTCAGGGGCGGGAAAGGTGTCGAAGTCTTGACAGCCGGCGGTGGCTATTGTCATAGCCAAAAGCATGGTAATCACCACAAATGGTATAAAATGTCTCCCAATCCAGCGCCTCATTTTCTCCTCCCCATCGCGTAAATTATAATTCCGTCCTTCTCGGCCGGTACTGAATGGCCTCCGCTACATGGTGAGCTTTAATTATATCAGAATTCTCCAGGTCAGCGATAGTCCGGGCCAGCTTGAGGACGCGGTGAAATGCCCGAGCCGAAAGGTAAAGCTGCTTCATGGCCGCTTTCAGCAGGCCCTGGGCGGCCTCTTCCACCTGGCAGAAATCCCTGATTTCCGATGGCGTCATATCGGCGTTGCAGGTCAGAAGCGTTCCCCGGAACCGTTCCTGCTGAAGGGAACGGGCCGCCGATACTCTGGACTGCACGGTTACCGATGGTTCTCCCAGGCGCTCATCGGTCAGCTTTTCATAGTCAATGTGCGGCACCTCTATGAAGATGTCCACCCGGTCGATGAAGGGGCCGCTGATGCGCCGCTGGTATCGTGATACCAGGCCCGGAGAACAGGTGCACTTGCGGAACGGGTCGCCGAAGTAGCCGCACGGGCAAGGGTTCATGGCACCGACCAGCATGAAACTGGCCGGGAAGGTCACCGTACCCTGAAGCTGGGTTACGCAATCAGCAATATTACCCAATACGCTTTTCACTTTCAGATTTTACCACGATCCCGGAATTAGCCTCAATTCTAGATGGTGGAACCAATGAAAAACCCATGGCGTGAACTATCAAAGGTAAACCCACAACGCGAGAATGGACACCGGCAGATTAACAGCGAAGTGCTGCACGCCTTGATAGCGGCTAAAGTACCGGGT
>CAYFVI010000293.1:0-4271 GCA_964346525.1 uncultured Dehalococcoidaceae bacterium | reverse complement strand
GGCGACAATGTGGGCGATGTGGCCGGCATGGGCTCCGACCTGTATGAGTCCTATGTTTCGGCCATTGCCGCCTCGATGGTGCTGGGCGTCCTCGTTCTCGGTGCGGTGAAAGGCATGCTTTTACCTCTGGCGCTCAGCGGGGCGGGCATTGTCTGCTCCATAATCGGTGCCCTTTCCGTGAGGCCGAAAGATATAGACGCTGAGTTTGAAAAGCAGGTGGCTATGGCACATGGCGCCATGAACCGGGGCGTATATGTGAGCAACATCCTGATGATAATCGTCAGTTTTTTCATTATTTGGTTATATGTTGGCGAGCTCGGACTCTTCTGGGCGGTCGTAGCAGGCCTCATAGCTGGCTTTCTCATTGCCCAGGCGACGGAATACTTCACTTCGGCAGAGTACGGTCCGGCCAAGAGGCTGGCGCGGGCGGCGGAGAGCGGGGCGGCGGTAACCATTATTGAGGGTATGGCTACCGGGCTCATGAGTACCGTGATACCGGTCCTCCTTGTGGCAGTGGCGACAGTGCTCGCATATATATTCGGTGGTCTGCTGGGCATCGCCGTTGCCTCCATGGGGATGCTCATAAATCTGGGTATGTCGCTGGCCATGGACTGCTACGGGCCCATCGCCGATAACTCGGCGGGCATTGCGCAGATGGCCAACCTGGGCAAGAGGGTCAGGGAGCGCTGTGAAGCCCTCGATTCGGTGGGCAATACCACCGCGGCCCTGGGCAAGGGATTTGCCATCGCCTCGGCTGCCCTCGCTTCACTGGCCTGGCTGGCGACCTATTTTGAGGTGGCCAACGTGGAGCTGGCCAGTTTGACCAATGTGGCGGTTATCGCTGGCGTGCTTATCGGCGGCATGCTCACCTTCATCTTCTGTGCTCTGGCCATGCGCGGTGTCGGTGCCGGTGGTTTCGCCATCGTCAACGAGGTGAGACGGCAGTTCCGCGAGATTAAAGGGTTGATGGAAGGCACGGCCAAGCCGGACTATGTGGCCTGCGTGGACATAGCCACCAAGCGGGCGCTGAAATCAATGATGCTGCCGGGAGTGCTGGTGCTTTTGGTGCCGTTAATTCTCGGCTTTACCCTCGGCCCGAAAGCGGTGGCTGGGCTGCTGGCCGGGTCGCTGCTCACCGGTTTCCTCATCGCGGTAATGATGGCCAATGCCGGCGGTGCGTGGGACAACGCCAAGAAATTCATCGAGGCCGGTAACCTCGGCGGCAAGGGCAGCGAGGCGCACAAGGCGGCCGTTATCGGCGATACCGTGGGTGACCCGTTCAAGGATACGGCGGGACCGTCCCTCAACATACTCATCAAGCTGGTGGGTAAAGTGGCGGTCATTTTCGGGCCGGTCTTCATCATGCTGGTGGCTCTGTAAACCCTGTATTTACTACATATTCAGAAACGGGTTGTTCTGGCGCTCCGCTCCAATCGTGCTTCGCGGGCCGTG
Source organism: uncultured Dehalococcoidaceae bacterium (assembly GCA_964346525.1). GTDB lineage: Bacteria > Chloroflexota > Dehalococcoidia > Dehalococcoidales > RBG-16-60-22 > E44-bin89. The sequence goes on along the minus strand of CAYFVI010000293.1, from coordinate 2,819 downwards.
GCCCGGGTAGACGATAGTCTCATCGGGCAGAGCCATAAGCTTTTCCTGGAGGCTGGTCATAAGCTGCCGGTAGTCCCCGCCGGGCAGGTCGTAGCGGCCGATGCCGTAATTGAAAAGGGTATCACCGCTGAAAAGAATGCCATTTCCAAGCAGGCAGATACCTCCGGGGGTATGCCCCGGCGTGTGAATCACCGTGAAGTGCAGGTCGCCGAGGTCTATGCCGTCTCCATCCTTGAGAAATCTGTCCGGAGGTGGAGGGGCTGGGCAGTAAAAACCGAAAGCGAGGGCGAGCGCCCCTTGCTCAGGGTATCCGGCGTCATCGGTGTGCACCATAATATCGGCCGTGGTGGCTTCCTTGACCTCTTTCAGAGCAGCAACGTGGTCGGCGTGTCCGTGGGTGAGGATAATGGCCCTGATGGTTAACCCGAGTTCCTCAACGCTTTGCAGGATAACCTCGGCTTCATCCGCCGGGTCGATGATAACGCCATCTTTGGTGGCCTCATCGCCTAGAATGTAGCAGTTTGATGCCAGCGGCCCGACAACCAGCGATTTAAGAATCATCAAACTTTCATCACCAGCTATATTATTTAAAAGCGTCAGCCTGCACTGACGCCGACTCTGCATTTTACCACTATACCCAACTCGGCTCAAGAATTGACGCTTGTTATCTTAGTATCAGATGTGTTAAACTAAGGCATTCCGGAGAGTTGGTCAAAGCGGGGTTTGCATAGAGCCCCTTTTTCATTTTATCCTTTGTAGTAAGCTGGACGTAAGTTACAGGAAATCGCTGACAGGGAAAAGGTAATGCGGGTTGAGGAAGAGTTGGCCCGGTTTTCACCGGAGAAGGACACGCTTCTCACCGTTGGTGTTTTCGATGGCGTGCACCTCGGCCACAAACATCTGATTTCACAGCTGGTGGGCAAGGCGGAGCAGGAGGGCTTGCTGAGCGGAGTGGTAACTTTCCGGCAACATCCCCAGGAGGTGATACGCCCGGCGCTCAAATTACCGTTTCTTACCGACCTGGCGCAGAGAGAGAAGCTGCTCAAGAATGAGGGCGTGGATATCATTGTACCGCTGAGCTTTACTGCTGAGACCGCTCAACTAAGTGCAGGCGACTTCGTCGGCCTGCTCAAGAAATACCTGCGCATACGTGGAATGGTAATCGGGCCGGACTTCGCCCTGGGCAGAAAAAGGGAGGGCAACGCCGATGCGCTCGGCGAAATGGGGCGCCAAAAGGACTTCAGCGTTACCGTGGTGCCTCCGGTAGTAATAGATGGCGAAGTGGTCAGCAGCACCGCCATTAGAAAAGCCCTGGCTGACGGTGATGTGCATAGAGTCAGGCGGTTAGCTGGCCGTGTTTTCAGCCTCCAGGGGCGCGTGGTCGCCGGTTCCGGCCGGGGAGTGGCGCTGGGGTTTCCCACGGCTAACCTGGATGTCTCGGCGGAGCAGGCTCTGCCCGCCGATGGGGTCTACGCCGGCTGGGCAGAGGTTGAAGGTATAAATTTCCCGGCCCTGACCAATATCGGCACCAACCCCACCTTCGGCGATAAGAAACGGGCGGTGGAAGTATATATCGTGGACTACCAAGGTGACCTCTATGGATGTAAAATACAGGTGGAGTTTGTGGAACGGCTCCGCGCGGAAAAGAAATTCGACAGCGCCGAGGAATTGAAAAGGCAGATGGCCGAGGACGTGAAACAGGGTGTTAGCTTATTGAGCGCCAAGGGTGGAAGGTAAGCATGGGAGACCGGGTAAGAAGGACTACTGAGAAAGAAGAAAAATTCCTCCTGCGGCGCGGGGTAGCTGAGATTATTGTTGAGGATGAGATGACCGCGCTGCTCCGCTCCGGGAAAAAGCTGCGGCTGAAGGAGGGGTTCGACCCCAGCTTCCCCGATATCCACCTTGGGCACATGGTGTCGCTGCGGAAGCTGCGCCAGTTTCAGGAACTTGGTCATCAGGTGGTGCTCATCGTTGCCGACTGGACCGCCCGCATTGGCGACCCGAGTGGCGTTTCGACCACCCGTCCCATGCTCTCTTTGGAACAGGTAAGAGCCAATGCCCAGACCTATATGGAGCAATTTTTCAAGATTGTGGATAAGTCAAGTACCGAGGTGCGGTGGCAGAGCGAATGGTTCGACAAGTTCACTTTGACCGAGGTTATTCAGCTGACCAGCAAATTCACCGTCGTCCAGTTCTTGGCGCGTGATGACTTCAATGCCCGGTACAGTGAAGGTCGGCCGATTGCCCTGACCGAGTTCATGTACCCGCTGCTTCAGGCCTACGACTCGGTGGCCATAAAGGCGGACGTGGAATTCGGCGGCATCGACCAGAAGTTTAACTTCCTGGTGGGAAGAGAACTCCAGTCCATGATGGGGCAACCGCCACAGCAGTGCTTCATGACGCCGCTACTGGTGGGTACCGACGGCAGCCAGAAGATGAGCAAGAGCCTGAATAACTATATCGGCGTGGCGGAGCCGCCGGACGATATTTACGGCAAGACCATGTCCATCCGCGACGACCTGATTGTTAAATACTTTGAACTGGTGACTGACGTGCCGGATGAGGAACTTGAGCAGTTCGAGCAGGCCCTGAAAAACAATGCGGTAAACCCGATGGAACTGAAAAAACGCCTGGCGAGAGAGTTGGTCACCCAGCTCTACGACGGAAAAGCAGCCAGCGAGGCTGAAGCGAATTTTGAGCGGGTTCATCAAAAGAGAGAGATACCGGAAGAAATACCGGAGTACCATAGACCTGCAGCAGCAACGGTGGTTGGCGAGGCACATGTGCCTGCAGCAGCAACAATGGTTGACGTACCAGAT
>CAYFVI010000292.1:0-7363 GCA_964346525.1 uncultured Dehalococcoidaceae bacterium | reverse complement strand
GGGTTCATCAAAAGAGAGAGATACCGGAAGAAATACCGGAGTACCATAGACCTGCAGCAGCAACGGTGGTTGGCGAGGCACATGTGCCTGCAGCAGCAACAATGGTTGACGTACCAGATGCACTTATATCGAAAGCACAGGTTAAGAGTCGAAGTGAGGCCATCCGGTTAATCAAGCAGGGGGCTGTGGAGGTAGACGGTGAGAAAATAACCAGCTATATAGTATCAGTAAAAAACGGCAGTATTATAAAAGCTGGAAAGCGCCGCTTTGTCAGAGTAGTGATTGATATTGAAAAAGAGGAAGGTAAATAATTATGGGACAGTTGCGTATTCCGGGGCCAACGCCGTGCCCGCCGGAGGTCCTGCAGGCGATGGCCTGGCAGATGATAAACCACCGCGGGCCGGAATTCGGGAAGATGCTGCATGATGTCACTGCCAAGCTGAAACAGCTATTCCAGACCAGGAATGACCTTTACTTGCTAACGGGCTCCGGGACGGGGGGACTGGAGGCAGCAATTGTCAATACGCTCTCTCCGGGTGATAAGGTGCTTTCTGTTGAGGTGGGTGTGTTCGGCGAACGATTCACCGAGATAGCGCAGGAGTTTGGCGCCGAAGTTGTCCCCCTCCGTTTTGAGTATGGCCGGGCCGCCGACCCCGATGAAATCCGGCGCATATTACAAAAGGAACCTGAAGTCAAGGCCGTGCTCATAACGCACAATGAGACCTCAACCGGTGTGACCAATGACCTGGCGGCCATCAGTTCCGTGGTCAAGGAGTTTGATAAACTGCTGCTGGTCGATGCCATCAGCAGCCTGGGCTCAATAAATCTGCCGGTGGATAAATGGCACTGCGACGTAACCGTGACGGCCTCACAGAAAGGGTGGATGGTGCCTCCCGGTCTGGCGATGGTCAGTGTCAGCCAGGATGCCTGGCAGGCCCACGCTAGGGCCAGAATGCCCCGTTTCAACTGGGACTTTGCCCGGGCTCAAAAATATCTGGAGATAGGGCAGACGCCCTGGACGCCGGCAGTATCAATCGTGTTTGCCCTTTCCGTGGCGCTGGACTTGCTGCTTGAGGAAGGCTTACAAAACATCTTCGCCCGTCAGGCCGGTGTAGGCAATGCGGCCCGGGAGGGGGTGAAGTCGCTGGGACTCTCCCTCTTTGCCGACGAGAAATACGCGTCCAATACGGTTACCGCCGTGTCGGTCAAGGATGGCCTGGATGTAAAAGAAATGCTCAAGATACTGCGTGAGGAGTATCAGATAGTGCTTGCCGGCGGTCAGGCGAGCTTGCAGGGCAAGATATTCCGCATCGGGCATCTGGGCCTGGTCGCGGAGGCAGATGTTAGGGAGATAATCTCGGCGCTGATGGAGGTGCTGCCCAAGGTAAGTAAGTAACATATTACTAAAGTACGCTAATAAACGTCTCAAGGAAACGGCGATTACAGGAGGGGCATACGCTCCTCTTTTCTTTTCCACAGCTATATTTCAAATTGACTTGACATATAGGTAGTGCTATCATAAGCACATAAGTCGGAAGAGCGATTTATTAAGCTTGGTTGAACCTCTGAGTGATATGTCGACGTTGAATGAGCTTAATCAGGAAATCTCCCGCTGTACGCTGTGTGAGATCGCAAAATATCGCACCAATGCCGTACCTGGGGAGGGGCCGGAGGATGCTGAGATAATGTTTATCGGCGAGGCTCCGGGCTGGCATGAAGACCAGCAGGGGCGGCCTTTTGTCGGGCCCGCCGGTCAATATCTGGAGCAGCTGCTGGCCTCCATTGGCTTGACGCGCCGGCAGGTATTTATCACCAATGTAATCAAGACCCGTCCCGCCAATAACCGCGACCCGCTGCCGACAGAAATCCAGAATTGTCAGAAATGGCTCGACCGTCAGATAGAGCTCATCAAGCCGAAGATGATAGTTACTCTGGGCCGCTATTCCATGGCCCGGTTTTTCCCGGGCAAAAGCATCAGCAAAGTCCACGGCACTGCGGTCAAGCAGGGCAATACTATTCTGTTTGCCATGTACCATCCGGCAGCAGCGCTCCACCAGCAGAGCCTGCGGCAGACCATAGAGGCTGATATGAAAAAGATACCCATCGTTCTGGCTGAGGCAAAAAGCGTTCCCGAAACTGAACTCGGAGGCCAGCAGCTGAGTATGTTTTAGGATCGATTAGATGGCTAAATCAAAGTTGAAGCTAATTCCCCTCGGTGGTCTCAGCGAAATCGGCAAGAACATGATTCTGCTGGAATACGAGAACCACATCTTAATTATCGATGCCGGGCTCATGTTTCCCGGCGAAGAGATGCTTGGCATTGACCTGGTTATCCCCGACATCAATTACCTTCTGGATAAGAAAGACAAAGTAAGAGGTATTGTCATCACCCACGGGCACGAGGACCATATCGGTGCGCTGCCCTATGTGTTGGCACAACTTAATGTCCCCGTCTATGCCACCAGCCTGACCATGGGCATGATACGGGTCAAGCTCAAGGAGCGGAGGGCGCTGGCTCATACCAAGCTTAAAGTAGTATCGCCCGGGGAACAGGTAACGCTGGGAGCATTCAAGGTGGAGTTCTTTCCCGTCTGTCACAGCATTCCCGATGCTGCTGGCCTTATAATATATACGCCGGTCGGCGTTGTGGTACACAGCGGCGATTTCAAGCTGGACTATACGCCGGTCAGCGGCCGGCCGACCGACCTTTCGCGTCTGGCCCAGCTGGGGACGCAGGGAGTTTTGCTCCTCCTTTCCGACTCCACCTATGCTGAACTCCCCGGCTATACGCCATCGGAAAAGGTGGTCGGGGAGACTTTGGACCATATTATGTCGGACGCCCCGGGGAGGGTAATTGTCACCACCTTTTCCTCGCTGATTTCACGGGTCCAGCAGGTGATTGATGCCGCGGCCAAGCACGGCCGACGTGTTTTCATCGTTGGCCGCAGCATGAACGACACCGTGCGCATGGCACTGGAACTAGGTTATATCAGGGCTCCGGATGGAATACTGGGCAGAATAGAGGAAGCACGTGGCCTCCCGCAGGACAAAATCGTGTTTGTTACCACCGGCAGTCAGGGGGAGCCGACCTCGGCGCTGGTGCGCATGGCCAACCGTGACCACCCCAATGTTAACATTCACCCCGGAGATACCATCGTGATGTCAGCAACGCCCATCCCCGGCAATGAGGCTATCGTCAACCGTACGGTGGACAACCTTTTCAAGCAGGGGGCACGGGTGCTTTACGACAAGGTAGCACAGGTTCATGTTCACGGCCACGGCAGCCAGGAAGAGCTCAAATTGCTGCTCAACCTGGTCAAGCCAGAGTTCTTCATGCCCATTCACGGCGAATACCGTCACCTCAGCCTGCACGCCAAGCTGGCCGAATCGGTGGGCATGGCGAAGGAAAACATCTTCGTTCTGGAGGACGGGGACATTCTTGAGCTCACCGAAAAATCGGCGAAGAAAAATGGTAAGGTGGGTTCGGGCAACGTATATGTTGATGGACTGAGCGTCGGGGACATCGGCGGCGTGGTGCTGCGGAATCGGCGCATGCTCTCCAAAGACGGCATCGTGGTGGCCATCATCGCCGTTAACAAGCAGACCGGCAAGCTGGTGGGGCGTCCCGATGTTGTGACTCGCGGTTTTGTCAATACCAGGGAGTCCAAGGACATGCTTGAGGAAAGCCGCGACCTGCTGGCCAGGGTCCTGGACCACAGCGGTGGCAAGGCCGCCGAGTGGAGCTTTATCAATGCCAAGGTGAAGGATATACTGGACAAGTTTTACTATGATAAGACCAAACGCCGCCCGATGATTCTTCCCTTTATGGTCAGGGTATAGTTGTTATGCCGAAAAAAAAGCCCAGAGCGGATAACGAGTTCCTGAGCAAACCATCGAGGAGAAGACGGCGCTCTTTCTGGGGCGTGCTATTAGGCTTCCTGTGGTGGGCACCGGTGCGCTGGACCATCCTGCTGGCGATAATTGGCGCGCTGGTCTGGCAATTCTGGGATAACATTTTTGGCTTTTTTGGCTGGGGGCTGCTCTTTATTGCCGTCGCGACTATCGCCATTATCGTGCAGGTAAAGCGACGAAAGCTGTCATCATTTATACTCCGTTTGAATCGGTGGCTGGGTGCCGCTGCCTTTGTGCTGGCGGTCTGGGGGATACTGGCGATTTTGGACCTGGGGGGCAAATTTGGCGATGCGCTTATTCTGGACCCCGCGCCCGTAGTCGATGTTCTGATAGTTATCGGGCTTTTTATCTTGGGTGTCTTCATGGTCGCCCCCAGGGCCTGCGTACGGCTGGTAACCAAGTTCCTATCGTGGCTGGGAGTACAGTTCCAGCGGCGGCCGGAGAAAGTTCCCAGGTATCTTGAGAAACAGCTTGAGGAAGAACGCAAAGAAGTACCGTCTCACGTAGCGCTTCACCCGAGGCCTCCCATTGAGGAAAAGCCAACCATCCCTCACGAGATGGAGAGGCCTGTCCTGAGGCCGGAAAAGGTGATACCGAAATCGCCGCTGGTGACGCCTCCGGAGAAGGAAGCGATAGCCAGAGCCCCAGCACCGCCGCCGACCACCGCGGAGCTGAAGCAGGTGGCGCAGGATGTCTGGAAGAAATACGGCCAGTCGTCCGACCTGGTGGTGGTTGATGGCTGGAGACTGCCCCCGATAGATATCCTCGATACCACGCCGGAGATTGAATTCAGTGAGGCGGATAATGTGCAGAGGGCCAAGATAATTGAAGACGCGCTGGCCAGCTACGGCGTGGAGGCCAAGGTGGTGCAGATAAATGCCGGGCCCACGGTAACCCAGTTCGGCGTGGAGCCGGGCTGGGACAGGAAGCTGAGGGAGAGGAAGGAGAGAGATAGCAACGGCGAGGTCACGGTGACGCTGGAGGAGGTGTCCAAGACCAGGGTCAAGGTGGACCGGATTACCTCTCTGGCCAACGACCTGGCACTGGCGCTTGCAGCGCCGAGCATCAGAATAGAAGCACCGGTACCGGGCAAGTCAATCGTTGGTATAGAGGTGCCGAACACCAGTATCAGCGTGGTCAGCCTGCGCGGGGTTATTGAGTCAAGCACATTCCAGAAATCTCAGGCGCGGTCCAAACTGGCCCTGGCGCTGGGCAAAGGTGCCGGCGGCGAGTCAATGGCAGGAGACCTGTCCCGGATGCCGCACCTGCTTATCGCTGGGGCTACCGGGAGCGGCAAAACGGTCTGTCTCAATGCCATTATCAGTTGCATGTTGCTCTACAATACCCCGTTCGATACCCGATTTATCATGGTCGATCCCAAGCGCGTTGAGCTTACGCCTTACAACAGCATCCCCCATCTGGCCACCCCGGTAATCGTTGATACCAAGAGGGCTTTGAGCGCGCTGCGCTGGCTGAGTCAGGAAATGGACCAGAGGTACCAGACACTGGCCTCCGCCGGTGCCCGCAACATTGAGGGTTACAACAAGAACCGCCAGGGCACGGATAAGCTGCCCTACATGGTGCTCGTCATCGATGAGCTGGCCGACCTGATGATGACCAGCTTTGACGAGGTTGAGCATATCCTGTGCCGGCTGGCCCAGCTGGCCCGCGCCACCGGCATCCACCTGGTGGTGGCCACGCAGCGTCCCTCGGTGGACGTGGTCACCGGGCTGATAAAGGCCAACTTCCCCACCCGCATCAGCTTTGCCGTTACCTCTCAGGTGGACTCGCGCACCATCCTAGACGGCGCTGGTGCGGAAAAGCTGCTGGGCCGGGGCGATATGCTCTACATGCCCACGGAGGCTTCCAAGCCGAAGCGGCTCCAGGGATGCTTTGTCTCCGACTCCGAGGTGGAGCGGCTGGTCTACTTCTGGAACAGCCAGAAAGGGCCGGAAGCGACCCCGATTAAAGTCGAGGAGATGGCGGCGCCGGCAGCGTTGGCCGGCCGCGGCAGCCAGCAGGAGGACCCGCTCCTGGAATCCGCCCGCGAGCTGGCGCAGCAGCACGACCATATTTCAACCTCTTTCCTGCAGAGGAAACTGCACATCGGCTACCCCAGGGCCGCCCGCATCATGGAGCAGCTTGAGGAGGAGATGGGGAGTGAGGTAGTTGGGGGAGAAGGGGAGAAGGAAACGGAAACTGGTTAACTAATTTCGTCATCACGGTGTTGACAAATCAGGGGCTTCATGCTATTCTATTAGTGAGAATAAAAGATTGTAAAGGTTCCCCTCTAGTGAATGTGCCCAAGGGGCACTGCCGAAAGGCTAGCTAGAGGGGTCAATTTTTCAATACCAGTTGATATTTCCATCTTCAAATATATTAAATTCGCCATGCACTAAATCCTTGATTTTATTATACGGTCTACACTCTCCTCTTTCATGTTTCACATATATAGCCCAGCTGCAGTAATCCACTATCTGCAGGTAATAGTGTGACACAGAAGAATGCATACAAATGGCGTATGGCACTTTACCTAAATGACGAGACAGTGATAATTTTACGGCTTTGATTAGCGAGTCCCTTTCACTCGATCGTGAATCCTCTCTGTCCATAAATATGAACACTTTATCAAAGCTACTGACATCTATACCTCGTGGATCAAATGGATACTTCAGAAGATTTTCAATCATTTTAGGATAAAAAATTTTAAGTGGTCTAATTTTGGGTGCAGTCTTTCTTTTCTCTACGATAATGCTGTCTATTCTAATGTCCTTGAGTTCTGCAATTATGTTGAAGACTTGATCACGAACAGTTTGTCTGTCTTCAGTCGCATGGAAATACTCTATGTCTACTCCTTCGCTTATAATATGGTGCTTAAGCTTGTAAAGCTCTAAAACTCCTGCGCAAATGTTAGTGCACATAATGCTTGTAATCGCTATGTTTGCCGTACCTCTTGCTGAAAAGTCGTAGTTCCCCGATATATCTATAAAGACATAAAGGTAATTCATTTGCGTCTTAATCTCTTCAAAATCGCGTCCATATAAATTTTAGCCAGGTTTTTGCCGTGCTTTTTCATCTGCTCACGCTTTTTCCTGAGCTTCTCCTCGCGGCGCTCCTGTTTGGTCGGGGGGGCGTCCTCGCTCATCTCTTCACCGGTTCGTACTCGCCGAGCTCTCTTCTCAGCTCAATGATGCGGTCGCGCAGCAACGCCGCCTTCTCAAACTCAAGGCCTCTGGCGGCGGCCTTCATCTGCGTTTCCAGTTCCTTGATGAGCCGGGCCACGTCCTGTTTCGATACCGGGGCTTCGGCGGTATACGGGGCACGCGCCTCCACCACCACCTTCACCCGCTCCGTGATGTCCCTGATGGCCTTCCGTATGCCCTGCGGGGTGATGCCGTGCTCGCGGTTGAACGCTTCCTGAATAGCTCGTCGGCGCTGCGTCTCATCGATG
>CAYFVI010000291.1:0-4744 GCA_964346525.1 uncultured Dehalococcoidaceae bacterium | reverse complement strand
AATCAGGTCTTCGGTGACAATCCCCAGCAAGCTGCGCAACTCGAAGACATTCCAGTCCTCTTTGCCCATAATGCGTATATAAGAATCGGGAACGCCGGCATGGGGATAGCATTCCCGGGTAATGGTCCTGATGAGAAACGATTTGCCGGCACCATTGGGCCCCAATATGGCAACGTGCTCCCCGCAGGCGATGGTTAGTGTTATACCATTCAGAACGACACGTTTATTCTTGCTGACGATGACGTTCCGATATTCAATCAATGATGGCTGGTTACCTGACATTTCCGCAGATGGCATATCCTTAATACACGAGATAAAAATTGATCGCCTTCAGGACAAACAGGAGCGATGTAATATTCTATCATACCAGCAGGCACGTTGACGAACATCGCTCTTTATTCCATACTATGGTAACAGGATAAGGAGGTGAACGTAATGGATATATTTGACCTCACCGGAAAAGTGGCCATAGTGACCGGCGGCAACCAGGGAATCGGGTTTGCCATCTCACGCGCCCTGGCCCAGGCCGGCGCCACGGTTATCATCGCCAACCGCCGGAGGGAAGAGGGAGCAAAGGCAGCCCAGGCCTTGACGAAAGATGGACTGAATGCTATCTCCATCCCCGCCGATATCAACGACGAGTCATCTATAGCGGCACTGGTCTCAAAGGTTATTGACAGTTTCGGGAAAATCGATGTCCTGGTTAATAACGCCGGAGTAATCGTCAGGAAGCCAGCGGAGGAATTCACCGGCGAAGACTGGGACCATATCATGAATACCAACCTCAGGGGCGTCTTTTTCTGCTGTCAGCTTGTGGGCCGGGAAATGATAAAGAGGAAAAAGGGCAAGATAATCAATATCTCCTCTGACGCCAGCCAGAGAGCCATGGCGGAGCGCGCCGTATATGCCACTTCCAAAGCCGCTGTCTCCCACCTGACGCGCTGTCTGGCTGTGGAGTGGGCCAAGTACAATATCAATGTCAACGCCATCGGTCCTGGCCCGACCATCACCCCTTTAAATAAAAAATACTACGAGGAGAACCCGGATAAATTGCAGCAGACGATACAGTCCATCCCTCTGGGCAGAACGGGCGACACTTCGGACTACATGGGTGCCGCGGTCCTGCTCGCCTCGGAGGCCTCCGATTTCATGACCGGACAGACGCTGTTAATAGAAGGCGGCTCCACCATCTGGTAATTTTAAAGGGGGTGCGTATATGGTTGATTACGAGACATTAAAGCAAAAAGTCCAAGAACTGGCTGCGAAAGTCTGGGATACCGATGCTATTAAAGCCTGGTTCAACAAGCTCGATGAGGAAGGCATTCCGCGAAAGACTTTACTCCGCGAGGAAGTAATTGCCAATAAAGAGGAAATCCTGGAGCGCGTTCAGCGAAAGGGGGAGGAATGTGAATTCCTCTGCCACAACTGAGCCAAGGGCGCGGCTCTTCCCGTGATGGAGGAGTTCGGTCTGGGAGGTATGGATATTATCAAGGGCCTTTCCCCTTTACCCGGCTTCGGCGCCACCGGAAGAATCTGCGGAGCAGTATCCGGAGGTCTGATTGCCCTCGGTCTCTATTTCGGCAGCGATGACATGACCGATTACCAGAGAACGAGTGCCGCCATCGATGCCGCCCGCAAGTTCCTGCCCCGCTTTGAAGAGGTACTCGGCTCAATACAGTGCGCGGAAATACAGGAGGACGTGGTATTCGGCCGTTTCATGGACCCACGGGCCAGCGTGGAGAATATGCAGGCTTTCATCGAGGCCAAAGGATACGCCAAGTGCACGCTGCCCGCGGGAATAGGTGCCAAACTCGCCGCCGAGATAATCATCGAGAGCATGGAAAAGGAATAAGAGGTACCGCATTATCTATAACCGCTGGAGATATACTGGCCTTCAACGGCATAAGCTCAGCCGGAGTACGCCGCCAACCTGCTTTTCAGCGCCCGGTATCGCTCCCATATCTTCTGCGGCATTCTATCGCCGAACTTATTGAAAAACTCCTCAATCTCGGCGGTTTCCTGCGCCCATTCATCTTTATTGATGGTAAAAAGCTTCTCAAACTTGTCTCTGGGAAAATCCAGGCCCTCGAGGGTAAAGTCATCATAATCCGGTATCAGCCCCAGAGGCGCTTCTTTGGCGGAGGCACGACCTTTCACCCGGTCGATAATCCATTTCAAAACCCGTATATTTTCCCCGAATCCCGGCCAGATGAAACCGCCATCTTCGTCAACCCGGAACCAGTTCGCCGAATAGATTCTCGGCGCCCGTGACGCTTTCTTCCCCATATCAATCCAGTGCTGCAGGTAATCGCCCATGTTATAGCCGCAGAAAGGAAGCATCGCCATCGGGTCTCTTCTCAAGACACCCACCTGCTGTGCCGCCGCCGCCGTTGTCTCGGACCCGTTCCTGGCTCCCATAAATACGCCGTGAGTCCAGTCGAAAGATTCCACTATCAGAGGAATCGTCTTCGTCCTCCGCCCACCGATTATTATGGCCGAAATCGGCACCCCTTTCGGGTTGTCGAATTCAGGAGAAAGCCTGGGTGTATTATATATCGAGGTGGTGAACCGGGCATTGGGGTGCGCCACTTTGGCTCCGGAAGATGCGTCCCACGGATTTCCCTGCCAGTCCAGCATATTTTTCGGAACAGTGCTGTCCATACCTTCCCACCAGGGCTCATTGGTGTCAACGTTTAACCCCGTATTGGTGAACAGAGTGGGATAGAATTTGTTATTCTTCAATGTTTTCAACATATTGGGGTTGGTTTTGGGAGAAGTCCCCGGAGCCACGCCGAAATATCCCTTCTCCGGATTCACCGCGTAGAAGCGGCCATCGGGGCCAATATTTATCCAGGCGATATCATCGCCCAGCGTCCAGATTCTGTAGCCGGGCAGAGTGGGTTCAAGCATGGCCAAATTTGTTTTCCCGCAATAAGAGGGGAAGGCGCCCAGAATGTATGTTATCTCACCGTCAGGGCCTTCAACACCCATGATAACCATGTGTTCCGCAAGCCAGCCCTCATTCAGCCCCAGCCAGGAAGCGATTCTCAGGGAGAGGCATTTCTTCCCCAGCAAGGCGTTCCCCCCGTAACCGGAGCCTATGCTCCAGACCAGATTGTCCTGCGGGAAATGCATGATATATCTTTTGTTGGGGTCGAAGTCACGCACCGAGTGTATCCCTTTAACGAAATCCTCACCACCCCCTATTTTGTCCAGAACGCGCTTCCCCAGAATGGTCATTATCCTCATGCTTATGGCTACATAGGAAATATCGGTAAGTTGAACGCAGAGTTTGGTATAGGGTGAGTCAAGGTGGTTGCCCATGGCATATGGCAGCACATACATTGTCTTGCCGCGCATACAGCCATCAGATATCTCCGTCATCAATCGTTTTGCTTCCCCCGGTTCCATCCAGTTGTTATTTGGTCCGGCGGTCTCTTTATCCGGCTGACACACGTAGGTCAGATGTTCGGTCCGCGCCACATCTGTGGGGTGGCTCCGGTGAAGGTAGGCACTGGGCCAGTGGCTCTGATTCAACTCATAAAATACCGGTTTCCCCTCTATCTTTTCCTCTTTCAGGCCTACTTCCATAAGCCGGTGCGCTTCCTCTTCCGAGCCGTCACACCACCAGATTCTATCCGGCTTGGTCAACCTGGCCACTTCTTCGACCCAGTTCTCCAACGGTGTTGCCATGAATACCTCCTTATAATGCCGCAGGCTGGCACCAGCCCCATTCGGGAAGTCCCGCGTAATAACTCCAGAAAAAATTACAAATTAGAAAAATTATACCATATATGATGACCTGCGTGAATAGTATCCCGGCATCGATTTTGCTTAAATAATCCCTATTGTTTCAATAAACTGCCCCTGAATGGTATAATTTGTGTTGAAGTTGCAGGCTATGATACGTCGGTGCCGGGCTATTGACGCCCAGAGAATGTACCTTATCATTAATAAAGCTGCGGAAGCCTATGAAAATGTTATTCCCGCCGACCGTTACCATCAGCCCTATATGTCGATGGACGAACTGATGAATGAAATGGAACGGGTAATCTTTTACGGCTGGGAAGTAAATGGAGAGTTGGTGGGCATTATGGGAATGGAACCAATCGAAGATGTTACCCTCATCCGCCATGCCTATGTATTGCCGGAGTGGCAGGGACAGGGGATTGCCGGTCGACTATTGGACCACATCAAACGCCTTTTTACCGGCTCCCGATTGCTGGTGGGGACATGGGCGGATGCCAGCTGGGCGATTTCTTTCTACCACAAACACGGGTTTCGCCTGCTGTCAGACAAAGACTGGCTGCTGGAAACATACTGGGATATTCCCCGGCGCCAGATTGAAACCTCCGTGGTGCTGGGAATAGATAGCACACAGGCATGAAGGAGTCAAGATGAATGTAAAATCTATTAATCGGCTGCTTCAGGCAACGGTGATTACTCTCTCACTGGTCGCGGTATGCCAGGAACTGGAAAAGCCAAAGGAAGAGCGACTCTGGCACGGGAAAGTGGCTGGTTTCGTCCCGTATGATTTCCGCATGCCCACTCTGGCCCGAATCAGGGAAGCGTACTGGAATCCTTATGACAGCCGGATTCTGGTTCCCGAGGCATTCGGCATCGGCTGGGCCATCAACTTTTACGCGCTGCTCGAACGCTTGAGGCTCATCGGGCAGGACCTTTCCGAAGAAGACTTCCTGATGCCCGGCGAGCACATGAAAGAGGTGCTGACCCACGCCCTTGA
>CAYFVI010000290.1:0-2803 GCA_964346525.1 uncultured Dehalococcoidaceae bacterium | reverse complement strand
TTCGAATCCCACCCTCTCCGCCAAACCGTGGAGTTATAATAATGGAGGAAAAAATCCTTACCCTGCATCCCCAGAGCGGGAAACAGGGGGTAAATATCAGTAAGCCCAAATATGATATGGTTAAAAGGGCAATCTTGGATTCCCTTTCCCAGAGAGAAATGACCTTCAGAGGGCTGATAGAGGAAGTTGAGAATAAACTGAAAGGCCAGTTTGACGGGTCTATCAGCTGGTATGTTACCACGGTAAAGCTTGATTTGGAAGCACGAAAGATAATTGAGCGTGTCCCCGGAAAGACACCGCAGCATATTCGGTTAACAATCCGGTGACGGTTTAGCGGTTTGCGGAGAGGTGCTGGAGTGGCCTATCAGGCACGCCTGGAGAGCGTGTGTAGCCTTTGGCTACCGTGGGTTCGAATCCCACCCTCTCCGCCATTGAATTTCTTTTAGATGGCGTCTCATTGGCGTTGTACCTGTACCAACCGGTCATTATCTGATTGTTTACCCCATATCTCTATGCTAGAATTGCCTTGAAGATGACAGATAAAGATATCAAATACTGGGTGGGCTTCAGCCTCGTACCGGGCATCGGGCGGGTGCGTTTCGCCCAGCTGGAGAACCATTTCGGCAGTTTGCAGGATGCCTGGCAGGCAGCACCGGCTGAGTTGAGAAAGGCCGGGCTCGACCGCAATGCGCTACAGGCGATTACCACCTGGATACCGAAGATATCTCCGGATGATGAAATGGAAAAGCTATCCCGCTACGGCATCAAGGTCTTCACCTATAAAGACGAGGCGTATCCGTCTCGGCTCAAGGAAATATATGATTATCCACCGGTGATGTACGTCAGAGGTGAACTACAGCCACAGGACGAATGGTGTCTAGCGGTGGTCGGCACCCGGCGGGCGACGGTTTACGGGAGGCAGGTAACGGAGGAAATCGTGGCTGACCTGGCGCAGAGTAAAATTACCATCGTCAGCGGCCTGGCCAAAGGCATCGATTCCGTAGCTCACCAGGCGGCACTTGATGCGGGGGGGCGGAGCATTGCCATCTTTGCCTGCGGGCTTGATATAGTCTATCCCAGCGAGAATGCTAGCCTGGCTCGACGTATCATGCAGCAGGGCGCTCTCATCAGCGAATACCCTCTGGGCACAAGACCAAGGGCAGATAATTTCCCCCGCCGCAACCGCATCATGAGCGGGCTTAGTATGGGAGTGCTTGTTGTGGAGGCGGATGTAACCAGCGGTGCCATGATAACGGCGCAGATGGCGCTGGAGCAGAACCGTGAGGTATTCGCCGTCCCCGGCAGCGTTCTTTCGCCGACCAGCCGGGGCACCAACCATCTGATTCAGGAAGGCGCCAAGCTGGTGCGGGACTATACTGATATCCTGGAAGAACTTAACCTGATGACCATAGCGCGGCAGATGGAGATGAAAGAGATACTGCCGGCTTCTGATACTGAGTCCCTGCTACTGAAACAACTGAGCGCTGAGCCAACTCATATCGATGAGGTATGCCGCAACAGCGGGCTGCCCGTGGCCACCGTTAGCAGCACTCTGGCGATGATGGAGCTGAAAGGGTTGGTAAAGCAGATGGGGCCAATGAGCTACGTACTGGCCAGAGAGAGACGGGAGGAATATCGAGTGAGGGTAGATTAAACCATGGCCAAAAACCTTGTCATCGTGGAATCACCGGCGAAGGCCAGGACGCTGT
The DNA here is from genome assembly GCA_964346525.1 of uncultured Dehalococcoidaceae bacterium. Classification (GTDB taxonomy): domain Bacteria; phylum Chloroflexota; class Dehalococcoidia; order Dehalococcoidales; family RBG-16-60-22; genus E44-bin89. The sequence goes on along the minus strand of CAYFVI010000290.1, from coordinate 1,094 downwards.
ACAAAATACTGGGCAGCAGCTACAGCCTGAAGGCATCGCTGGGCCACATAAGGGATTTGCCCAAAAGCGAGCTCGGTGTGGATATAGAAAACGGCTTCGTTCCCAGATATGTGGTGCCGAAGGCGAAAAGCAAGGTCGTTAATGAGCTGAAGCGGGCAGTTGAAAAGGCATCAACCATATATCTGGCCACCGACCCTGACCGCGAAGGGGAGGCCATTGCCTGGCATCTGGCTGAGGTGACCAGGATCGACCGCAAGCCGTACCGTCGCGTTGTTTTCCACGAGATAACCAGCGAAGCGGTCAAGCAGGCGTTCCAGCACCCCCGCTCCATTGACATGCAACTGGTGAACGCACAGCAGGCAAGGCGAGTCTTGGATAGGCTGGTTGGATATAAGCTCAGCCCTTTGCTCTGGAAAAAAGTGAAGCGCGGCCTCTCCGCCGGCAGAGTCCAGTCGGCCGCGGTTAAGATTATCGTGGACCGGGAGCGTGAAATACAGGATTTTGTGCCGGTGGAATACTGGACCATTGAGGCTGAGCTGGCCAAGAAGGGAGATAAAGCCTCATTCCGAGCCATATTAATCGGCCTCATGGACGGCGCCAAAATAGACATCCCCGATGAGAAGGAAGCGAGCCGGATTAAGAAGGAACTGGAGCAGGCAAACTACCGGGTCTATCAGGTAAGCACCAAGAAAGCGACCCGTCAACCTGCGCCCCCTTTTATCACCAGCACGCTGCAGCAGGAGGCCTGGCGCAAGCTGCATTTCACCGCCAAACAGACGATGGCCATAGCCCAGCAGCTTTATGAAGGTTTGCCCATCGGCGATGAGGGGAGCGTGGGGCTCATCACCTACATGCGCACCGATTCCACCCGGGTGGCACCCTCCGCCATCGCCGAAACCAGAAACTATATAGGGCAGAAATTCGGGGCCGAATACCTGCCGCCCAAAGCCCGGGTATTCCGACGAACTGTCCGGGGGGCACAGGAAGCGCATGAAGCCATACGCCCCACTCGTGTAGGCCGTGAGCCTTCCTTCATCAAGAAATATCTGACAACTAGCCAGTACCGCCTTTACGACCTTATCTGGAAGCGCATG
>CAYFVI010000289.1:0-1542 GCA_964346525.1 uncultured Dehalococcoidaceae bacterium | reverse complement strand
CACCACCAGCGAGTTCGCCACCGCCGAAATTCCGCTGTTGAGGCTGCCCACGGAAATGGAAAGGCTGCGGCCGGCGGAGATAATCGCGGCCCAGAACGCAGACCTGTCGGCTCTGGAACTGGCCCTGCCGGTAACCCGCCTTGATGATTACTGGTATGAGACCGAGATGGCAAGGCAGACACTGCTCGACCACTTCGGTGTTAAAACGCTTGAAGGCTTTGGCTGTGCTAGTCTGCCCCTGGCGGTAAGCGCTGCCGGAGCGGCAATACATTATATCCAGGAAACGCAGAAAAGCGGCATCGGGCAAATAACCGGCCTGTCAAGCTATTCCGCAGAAGCGTACATGGCCCTGGACGTGCAGACGCAGCGAAACCTGGAGATATTTCAGGCCAGCCGCACCGGCGTGGTTCAGGGCTCGCTGCTGTCGGTCATCGACCTGACGCGGACCGCAGGCGGGGGCCGGCTGCTCAAACGTTGGCTGGGGCAGCCGTTACTTGACATAAAAGAAATAACTCAGAGGCAGGATGCCATCGACTGGTTCGGCGAACATACCCTGGCGCGGGCACGGACCATATCATTGCTCGGCGAGGTGGCTGACCTTGAGCGCTTGACCAACCGGGTCAGAAGTGGCATTGCCCTCCCCCGCGAGGTGGTGGCCCTCCGCCGCAGCCTTGAGACCATACCCGAAATAAAAGAGGTGTTGGGGGAAGAAGGAGGAAATCAGATTGACTGGCTGAGAGACGACCTCAAGCCCTGTTGGGAAACAGTTGCGTTGATTGCCCGGGCGCTGGTTGACGAGCCGTCCTCAACTATGGGGGAGGGAGAGGTCATCAGAAAGGGCTTTTCCGAGGAATTAGACAGCCTGCGGGAGAAGTCCAGAAACGCCCGGCAGTACCTGGCCAATCTCGAGCGCGAGGAGAGGGAGCGGACGGGGATAAAATCGCTGAGAATCGGCTTCAACAATGTCTTCGGCTATTACCTCGAGGTGTCCAAGCCTAACCTGGACCAGGTGCCTGCCGACTATATCCGCAAGCAGACGCTGGTGGGCGGGGAGAGGTTCTTCACCGCCGAGCTGAAAGAGTATGAGTCTTTGATACTGAATGCCAAAGACCGCATAACTGACCTTGAGGCAACGCTTTTCCAGCAAATTTGTAAACAAGTGGCGGCGGAGGGCGAGCGCATCATGGAGACAGCCGTTGCCCTGGCCCACCTCGATGTCTTTTCCAGCCTGGCGGAGGTTTCTGTGCGCCACCACTACGTCCGCCCCACCCTGAACGAGGGTAAAGAGATAAGCATAAGGCAGGGCCGCCACCCGGTGGTGGAGCAGACGCTGACCGACGCCCACTTTATACCTAACGATACCTATTTATCCAATGCTGATGCCCAGCTTATCGTGCTCACCGGCCCGAACATGTCGGGGAAGTCGACATATCTGAGGCAGGTGGCTTTGATTGTGCTGCTGGCGCAGACCGGCAGCTTTGTCCCCGCCGAGCAGGCCAGCATCGGCATCGTCGACCGCATCTTCACCCGCATCGGCGCCGG
>CAYFVI010000288.1:0-4548 GCA_964346525.1 uncultured Dehalococcoidaceae bacterium | reverse complement strand
TGAAGATGAATTCATCCAGTGCCGTGGGCAGGAATTCCGGGAAAACAAAAATAATAGACGAGTCCGTCGGGTTGAGCAGTTTCCCCAGGCCGGCGACCAGAAAAATAAAACCCAACATTATGCCGGCGCCAGTGGCGAACCAGTTACGAAGTGTCATGCTGCAATTTCAGGGCAATAGTTATTATTTCGACAGTGGGTCAGCCCCTTATCCCCACAGTTCTTCGATGTCTTTTTCCATCGGCTCCCCCCCTTCCACCTTTCCGGTGGTCAAGAGCTCCTGGTAAGACTTCGGTGAGCCGTATTCCCGCGTCCTGATGACCACCGGCATGGGTACGGCATGCCCGAAGATGAGCGCCTGCTGCTTAGATTCCAGGCGGGAGAGCACCGATTTCAAAGCGCCTTTGCCGGAGACGCCGGCGAGGACGCTATCGATATCCCGCTCGTTGTCCAGAAGGCAGGTTACTTTGGTGCCCATCTGCGACATCACCTCGGTATCGATGCCGCTGGGACGCTGGTCGATGACCAGCAGGGTCACATTGTATTTCCTCATCTCGCGGGCGATGGTGCCGAAGATGGTGCGGCCGGCAACCTCGGGATTCAGGAACCGGTGCGCCTCCTCAATGGTGATGACCAGCGGCGTTGGCTTGGTTGTAGCCTCGCCTATCGCCTTCTCCATACGCTCGCGGTACTGAGCGTGGATGCGCCTGGTTAATAAATTGGCCACCAGAATGTAGGCTGTGATGTCCGTGTAGCGGCCGAACTCCAGGACCACGTTTATGCCCCGGTCAAGGTATTCCAGAATACGTTGCACCGCGTTATCCGGCGCCCGGGGCTCGATGAAGGGCAGCCGGCTCACCGTGGCCAGTCCCCTTTTTAAGTTCTGGAAAGTGCTTTCATGGATGCTCAGTTCTTTCAGCAGTTCGTTCGTCTCGTCCGAATCGGGCAGGTCAGCGGCAAGCTGCAACCAGTTCTTCCCGAACCGGCGCCGCAACTGGTAAATGGCTTCCACCGCCGGCTCGGTCAGGTTCAGCGTCTGGCGCAGCAGCGCCATGTCCTCCGGCTCAATCTCATCGTAGCCGACCCTGACCACGAAGTCGGTGCTCACCTTTCGCCTGCGCGAGCTTTCCTCGTCCAGGGTGAACACCGCCACTTTGGAGGGGAAAAGCTGCTTCAAGGCCTTGACCGATTTGCCTCCCTCGCTCGTCCCCGCCCAGCCGTACTCGTTGTGCATATCGAAGATTAAATTCACCGCGGCGCTCTTCTGCAACATGCCGATGAGCAATATGCGGGTTAAAAACGTCTTGCCGGTGCCGCTCTTGCCGAAGATGCCGTTGGAGCGTTTGACCAGCTCCGGCAGGTCCAGGCAAATCCTGGTCTCCATATCCAGCGGCGTGCCAACGTAAAATCCCTTTTCGTCCTCGCCACCGAAGACGAGCTCCACGTCCTGTTGCGAGGCCAAGTTGACCGCCGAGAAATGCGTTGGCACCGTTTTAACCGGTTGCGGCCCCTCGATAAGATTGGCCACATCGCCGCTTATGGTGAGCATGGGCAAAACGTGCAATGTGCCATAGGTGCCCGTGCCGGAGAGCACTTCGGAAATAAACGGGTCGGAGATGTCGGGCGGAGTCAGGGTGAATCGCGGGTCGATGACGCCCAGGCCGATATCGGTAATCATGCTGAAGAACCGCTGTTTCTGCCCCTCGATGGTGACATATCTGCCCACCGCCATGTCCTCCACCGATACCGCACCGTCCAGCTTGACTTCCACGCCGCTCTCCAGTGACCCGGAGACCACAACGCCCAGTCTGTCCGTCATTTCAGCCTCCCCAGAATCGCCCGGAGCTGGTTATACTGCCCGCCGAGCATGATGGACAGCTCCTTGCCCGCCGCCACCAGGAAAACGTGCGGGTCTGCCTGCGCCCGGCTCATCAAGCGCAGCGCCGCGGGCACAACCTCCTCCCTGACCACGGGCACACTGGTATTCACCAGAAGGGTGCGAAAGGCCAGCGATTGTCCGAACTCGTTCACCTCATCGGGCGGACACTGATAGACGAAACCGTGGATGCGGGCCGGGGTCGGGGGCAAATATTGATTGATACTGTCCCCCATTCTATGTCCCACCACCAGTGCGCTGAACTCGCTGCGGAGCAGTTTTGAGAGCTGGGGGCTGGACTGGTAGATGGCCTCCTCGCTCTCTTCATCACGGCCGCGGGCGATGGGTCTCCTCCCCGGTTCCAAACTGCCGGTGGTGGCATGGCAGACGATGCCGTAGATGTCCAGCTCGCTGTTTTTCGTCTTCACCAGGCTGCCCAGGGGCGGAAGCTCATAGAGCTCATAGCACTGCGCCACGAAGTCCGCGGTGCTGGCTTCTATAATTTCCCCGACTCTGCCTGCTAAACCGGAGTTTATCGGTCTCACCTCCTGTGGTATCTTATTCCCCCCTTTTCCAAAGGTGGATAAAGGGGATTTGAAATCCCTCTCAATCTCCCTTTAAGAAAGGGAGAGGTCACATCTCTCTTATTCTACTGTTTCTTACTTCCCCTTTTTCTTCTGCTGCTTGGGTTTCTTTACGTTCTTTCTGCCCTTACTGCCCATTTTTACCTTCCTCCATCTTGATAATTCTACACCCACCTCGTCTTCTTGCTGAAGCTCTTGGCGGAGGTGAGGGTGGGGATTTTTTCCTCAATACATAAAGACTCAACGAGCTGCCAGAACTCGGCTTTGTCGGCGGTGGATACCACCGCCTGCTCATGGGCCTCACTCAAAGCCACTGGGTAGCCCTGCCCCCTCCGGCACTGGTCTAAAACCAGAGCGTGCACCAGAGTCAGCAATTCATCATTTTCCGCCGCCCAGCGCGGGAGCTCCAGTCGCGCCACCTCTTCCTCAAGACGCAGGTAGCAGAAATAGACCCGGTGTTCTCCATAACGCTCCTTGATTATTTTAGACGGACTTATAAACAGTTCCGACCTCTCGCCCGGCTCAAGCACGTCCATGAACAGCTCGCGGTCGGTCACCCCGGCCACGCCCTCACAGTCCCTTTCTTTGGACGGCGGGCAGAAGCGGTCGCAGTCCGATACGTCATGCGGGCAAATGGCCACCCGCAGCACATTGACCACATCGGTGCTGCGCGGGAAGCTGATGTAGCTGGCGAGAGCTATTTTTTTATCCCGGTTCTGCTGCCTCATCTCTTCAAGGCAGGGCAGGAAACCCTGGCCCAGCATCGCCTCGGTAACGAATTCGGGATACGCCTCCAGCCCCCAGAGAATCAGGGAGCCATCGAGCAGCGCCAGTGCCGTGCTGCCTTGAGGCTGCTCCAGAGCCAGCCGGGAAAGGCCGCGGCATTCCTCAACGGCGCGCTTGATGCCGAGCAATGTCCCCTCAACCATCTGCTCTCGACCGGTCGCCGCCGTCGGCTTTATCACCAGTTCCTCGTCTTCGGCGTAGAGATGTGGAACGCTGTCCAGAAGGGCATCCGGCTCACCACCGTATTTGAGCACAACCGAGCCGATGTTTATCAGGTAGCACCGCGTGGCACGGTGCCGGTCCACGTCAATGTGGGAGCCATCGGTGGCGAGCACGCTGAACTCGGCGGGGGCGGGTGGCACGGGGTATCTTTTTGCCAGCCCGTCTACCAGTTCCGCCACCAGCCAGGTGGTGCGGCTGGCCGCAATCTTCCTTTTCAGCTTCTCCAGGTCAATGGCCTCGTCGCCCAGAATTTGCCGCGCGTATTGAAGTCGCTGCTGCCTTTCGGCGCGCCCTTCTTTCAGTCGGGCCACCATGTTGCCTGCCTGCAAAGCGATTTTGGCTAAATCCAGTGACAACCCTTCTCCCCCTAGGGCAAAGTATAATTCATCACCGAAATGAACTCAAGCCAGTGCGACACCTGACATACGACTGTGATATGATTTAGGAAAGAGGTAGCCATGCTTCCAATTCTGGCCAGCGTTATCCTCATTTCCTTCTCCGGAGTTATGTTGCCCGGCCCTATGACCGCCGTTACCCTGACCAAAAGCTACAAGTCGCCCTGGGCGGGAGTCTGGATATCACTCGGCCATGCCGTCATCGAAGTGCCCTTAATCCTGCTCATCTACTTCGGCTTCGCCCAGTTCTTTCAAAACAGCGTTGTGCGGCTAGCGCTGAGCGTGGCCGGCAGCGGCATGATTATCTGGCTGGGGATAAACATGTTCCGCGCCCGCACCGAGGTGGTCAGGAAGGGAAAAGACCTGCCCTACAACTCCTTCCTTGCCGGCATTCTCTCCAGCGGCTTCAATCCCTTTTTCCTGGTCTGGTGGGCAACCATCGGCAGCATGCTCATCATGCGCATCCTAGAGTTCGGCACGATAGGTCTGATTATCTTCACCATCGTGCACTGGCTGTGCGACCTGGTCTGGCTCTCGTTGTTATCCAATGTTATTTATCGCACGCATACCTTCTGGGGGCAGCGCCTGCAGGAGTGGCTCTTCATTGCTTGCAGTCTGTTGCTGGTTGGCTTCGGTCTCTGGTTTTTAATATCGGGCATTCAACTGGTGATTTAGAGGTGAATGATGA
>CAYFVI010000287.1:0-1533 GCA_964346525.1 uncultured Dehalococcoidaceae bacterium | reverse complement strand
GCCATCGGTGCTAGGCTGGCAGCATCCATCCCGGTGATTTCGGCAAGCAGCTCCTGAAGCTCAAAGATAAGCTTCAGAGCCTCCTGTGCTGTTTCCACCGGCTGGTAAGGGTGAATACCTTGAAATCCGGGAAGCCGGGCGATGTCCTCGTGCCATTTTGGGTTGTACTTCATGGTGCAGCTGCCGAGGGGATAGAAGACGGTATCCACGCCGTAATTTCTCCGGCTGAGGGAGGTAAAATACCGCACCAGCTCGGCCTCGCTGACCTCGGGAAGCGCCAGTTCCGGGCGCATCAGTTCCCGGGGTGGCAGTTCCGCCGTCGGCACATCCAGTTCGGGGAGTCGGCAGCCGACCTTGCCCGCTTTGCTGATATCCGGCAATAAATAGTGTTTACTCTTTTTCATAGCTTTCCCAGAATAGAGACGAGGCGGTCTATCTCCGCTCTTGAGTTCATCTCGGTGACGCAGAGCAGCATCCCGTTGTTTACCAGATGGCTCACGTCAAGGCCGCCGATGATTTTCTCTTCTAAAAGCGCCCGGTTTATCTTTTCCGGGGATATAGGGCAGCGGATAACGAACTCCTTGAAGAAAGGCTGCTTGAAGGCAAGCGAATAACCTTTCAGTCTGGCGATACTCTCCGCAGCGTAGTGGGCCTTGTGGTAGCAGAGCTCGGCGGCCCGGCGCAGCCCGCTTTTCCCCATCGCCGCCAGGTAAACAGTGACGGCGAGGGCCACCAGCGCTTCGTTGGTACAGATATTGGAGGTCGCCCGCTCCCTCCGTATATGCTGCTCGCGGGTGGCCATGGTGAGCACGTAGCCGGTCTGGCCTTCCATATCAAGGGCGCGGCCGACGAGCCTGCCCGGCATCTGGCGCAGGTGCTCTTTTCGGCAGGCCAAAATGCCGAGTCCGGGCCCCCCGAAGTTCAGCTGGTTGCCCAGCGGCTGCCCCTCGGCGACAGCGATGTCCGCGCCGTAGCTTCCCGGTGGTGGAAAGAGGCCGAGGGAAATGGGGTCGAAGATGACGACCAGCAGCGCCCCGGCACGGTGCGCAAGCGCGGCATAACGCGCTACATCCTCGAAGTAACCGAAAAAGTTCGGCTGCTGCACCATCAAGCAGGCACATTTATCGGGCATTTCTCTGAAATACGGCTTCAGTTCATTTATGGTTATATCCTGACCGCGGCCATAGGTGCCCATGACTTCGCGGTATCCGGGGTTTACCGTCGGCAGTACGGCAACTTCTTTTCTACCCGTAATGCGGCAAGCCATCAGAATGGCCTCGGCAGCCGCCGAGGCGCCGTCATACATGCCGGCGTTGCTGACCTCCATCCCTGTCAGCTGGCAGACCAGCGACTGGTACTCGTATATGGACTGCAATATTCCTTGGCTGGCTTCGGCCTGATAGGGAGTATAAGCGGTGTAGAACTCGCTGCGTCCGGTGATATGGCCGACGACACCGGGAACAAAGTGGCGGTAATAGCCCGCGCCGAGAAAGCAGGCGTACTCATCCAGGCTGGCATTCTGCTGTGATAGAT
>CAYFVI010000286.1:0-9211 GCA_964346525.1 uncultured Dehalococcoidaceae bacterium | reverse complement strand
TGGTTCGATACTGGTGCTGAGCGGACTCGCCGTCTATAATGGCCTGCAACTGAGCACCGTTAAGATACTGTTCATTTTATTCTTCGTTCTGATTGCCAATCCAACGGCCACACACGCCGTTGCCCGGGCGGCGTTGCGGACCGGTCTCCAGCCCTGGACAAAAAGGAAGGCGGAACCGAGGGAAAAAAGGGGCGAGCCGTCATGATCTGGCAGATAGATTTCTGGTTGCTGGTAATCCTGATAATAACCGCGCTCGTGGCGCTGTCCCTGCGCGACCTTTTAGCGGCGGTGGCAGCGCTTGCCGTATACAGCTTCTTTGTGGCACTGCTCTTCAGCCAGATGGGGGCAATCGACGTTGCTTTCGTTGAAGCGACGCTGGGGGCGGGGATAAGCGGGGTACTTTTCATCGTGGCTCTATTTCTTACCCGGCGGAGGTCAGAAGATTGAAGTGGTTTAATGGGCTCATTATGCTTCTGTTTGTGGGGCTGATGCTGTACGCCACCGTTGGCCTGCCCGACCACGCGGACCCGCAGGCCCCGGCGAATGTGCATGTCTCCCCGACCTATATTGAGGATTCGGTGGCGGACACCTATACGCCGAACGTCGTTACCGCCGTGCTGGCCGACTATCGCGGCTATGATACGTTGGGTGAGACGATTGTGATTTTCACCGCCGGGCTGGCCTGTGTCCTGATTCTCATGAAGAGAAAGGCAAATGATAAAACTACACTATCAAAGCATCATCGTTCAGACCGTTTGTAGCCTGCTTATCCCGTTTATTCAACTCTTCGCGCTCTACGTTATCATACACGGGCATTACGGCCCGGGCGGGGGATTTCAGGGAGGAGTCCTGCTGGCGGTGGGCGTCATATTGCAGAGACTGTACCTGGGTGCCAAAATCTCTTATCGGAAATTTCCCCCAAAGCTGGCTCTGGCATTAGGCGCCATCGGCATGCTCATCTTCGGCCTGGCTGGAGTGGTTCCCATGGCCTTCGGCGGAGCGTTTCTGGACTACGGAAACCTGCCTTTTTTCTGGGTACATAATGCCGAACTGAGGGCGCTCGGTATCCTGATTGTGGAGATAGGCATAGGGCTGGCCGTTTTCGGCACGCTGGTATTGATTTTCGATAACCTGGTTGGCGAAAGATGGTAGTTGTTGATTTATTCCTGTCCCGCTACGTGTACTTCATGATAGTCATCCTGCTGGCCATCGGCCTCTACGGGATGCTGGGCAAGCGCAATCTGCTGAAAAAACTCATCGGGATGAATATCTTTCAGACTGCCATTTTTCTTTTCTTCATTGAGGGCGCCACCAAGTCCGGCGCTTCGGTGCCGGTTATCGATGAAGTGCTCGGTGCGGAGGCGGTCAAGTACGTTAACCCTCTGCCCCACGTGCTGATACTAACCGGGATCGTGGTGGCGATTTCTCTCACCGGAGTTGCCCTGGCCTTTCTCCTCGTTATCTACCGTGCCTACAAGAGTCTGGATGATAAGGCGATAATGGCAAATATGAAAGAGAATTCGGAGTAAATGTCCAGCTTATCGATTCTTATCCTGGCGCCATTATTACTTTTTTGCTTTATATCGGCGCTGGTTGGGATATGGCGGCTGAGGTGGGCCTATGCTACGGCAGCGATTGGCGTGGCGCTGGCACTGGTCGCCGCCGGTGCCGGACTTTCACGCGTTCTTTCCGACGGGGAGCTGCGCCATTTTCTCGGCGGGTGGCCGCCGCCCTTCGGCATCGAATATGTCCTCGACCATCTTTCAGCGTTCATCGCCATCATCATCGTGTTCATCGGCCTTATTGCGGTGATTTACCCGCCGCAAGCCGGATTGTATCATACTCCCCGTCGGGGAATCCCCGCTTATGGGCTGCTTCTTCTGCTCATCGCCGGGCTGGTGGGCGTGGTGGTTACCGGCGACCTTTTCAACCTCTTTGTCTTCCTGGAGATATACTCGCTAGCCAGCTATGCGCTAATTACGCTCGGCGGCGACCGCGCCGTGGTGGCCAGCTTCCGCTACCTCATACTGGGGACAATCGCCGGCAGTTTCTATTTGCTTGGTGTCGGCTTCATTTACTTCTCCACCGGCACGCTCAATATGGCCGACGCCGCCCAGCGCCTGACGCCGCTCTACGGCTCACCCACCATCATGGCGGCTGTGGCACTGATTATCGTCGGCATGGGGATCAAGCTGGCGCTGTTCCCGCTGCACGTGTGGCTGCCTGACGCCCACAGCTACGCGCCACCCGTGGTGGCGGCGATCTTGGCGGGGATACAGATTGAGGTTGCCGCCTACGTTATCGTGCGCTTTATGCTCACCATATTCCAGCCCGAGTATTTCATTGATATCCTGCCGGTGACCACGATAATCGGCTGGGTAGCGGCGGTGGGCATCATCTTCGGCTCGGTGATGGCCATTGCCCAGAAGGACTTTAAACGCATGCTCGCTTACAGCACCGTGGCCCAGGTGGCCTATATCGGCCTGGGCATCGGTCTGGCCAATCCGTTCGGGCTCATCGGAGCCCTGCTTCATATTCTGAACCACGCCTTTATGAAGAGCTGTCTCTTTTTAATTGCCGGCGGCATCAGGTACCAGACCGGACTGCACGCCATACCACAGTTTGCCGGCCTGGGGCGCAAGATGCCATTGATGATGGGCGCCTTCACCGTGGCCGCCCTGAGCATGGTGGGCATCCCGCCCATGGCCGGCTTTTTCAGCAAATGGTATCTGGTGCTGGGAGGTGTAGAGGCCAACAACTGGGTCTTCGTTGCCGTTATCCTGGCGAGCAGCCTGCTGACCGCGGTCAATTTTTTCCGCATGATTCAAAAGCTCTTCACCACGCCTTCCAGCAGTGACCCGTCGGTAGAGCAGGCGACAGAGCCTCCGGCCAGAATTCTGGTTCCCATTCTCATTCTGGCGGCAGGTATCATCGTTCTGGGATTGATAAACGCGTTTATAGTATCACATGTATTAAATCCTATAGCCGCGCTTTTACCATAATGGGAAAAGGGTAATTAGTTTAAACTGATGGAAACGGTCTATTCGCTGAAGCCGCTGCTGGCGGTACTGGTCTCGCTGGTTGCCGTTGCTTTCATTGTCATTCCCAACCAGCGGACAAACATCCGCGAGTCCTGGACTATTATAGCCGCGCTGGCAAAATTCGCCCTGGTGGCATCGATGCTGCCCATTGTCCTTCAGGGAAAGTACCCGGCGATAACCCTCTTTTCCATTTCTCCCGGCATATCGCTGGCGCTGAGAGTGGACTCGCTGGGCATTATCTTCGGGCTCTCCGCCTCCTTTCTCTGGATATTGACCTCGTTCTTTTCCATAGGCTATGTGCGGGGTATTCCGGAACACAAACAGACGCGCTACTTCGCCAGTTTCGCCATCTGCCTCTCGGCGACCATGGGAATCGCCTTTGCCGCCAATCTTCTTACCCTGGTCATCTTTTATGAGATTTTGACCATCGCCACCTACCCGCTTGTGCTGCACCGGGAAACCCCTGAGGCGATTTTCGGTGGCCGCAAATACCTTGTCTACCTGCTCACCGGCGGCGTTTTCCTCATTTTCGCCCTGGCCTTCACCTATCAGTTGAGCGGCACGGTTGATTTCAAAGCGGGAGGTATCCTGCCGGCACAGGTAGCCAAGAGCAGCGTCATCATGCTCTTTACCCTTTTTCTGCTCAGCTTCGGCGTGAAATCGGCCATTATGCCCATGCACAGCTGGCTGCCGACGGCTATGGTGGCGCCGACGCCGGTGAGCGCGCTGCTCCATGCTGTTGCCGTGGTCAAGGCGGGAGTATTCGGCTTTGCCCGGGCCATCGGCTTCATCATCGGTCCGGAAGCCTTCAGCGAAAGCGGCGCGGCGGGCTTCATGGCCGCGCTTACTTCTGCCACGATAGTGGTGGCCTCGCTCATCGCCATACGCCAGGATAACCTTAAAGCGCGCCTGGCCTACTCCACCGTGGGCCATCTTTCCTATATCGTCCTCGGTACGGCACTGTTCTCACCGAGCGCCTGGCTCGGCGCTCTGCTCCACATAGTCAACCATGCCATGATGAAGATAACGCTCTTTTTCTGTGCCGGGGCCATTCACGTCAGGACTCACCGTGAGAACGTCAGCGAACTCAACGGCATCGGTCGCCAGATGCCAGTCACCATGGCCGCCTTTGCCATCGCCTCGATTGGGCTGGCGGGAATCCCACCGGTAAACGGGTTCATCAGCAAGTGGTACCTGGTACAGGGCTCGTATGACGCCGGACAAATGGCTTTTGTTATCGTTTTTCTGCTCAGCGGGCTGCTCAATGCCGGCTATTTGCTGAGCATTGTGGTGCGTGCCTTTTTTGCACCTTCGGATAAATTCACCAGGTTTGGTGAGGCATCGCCATTGATGGTTGTCCCTCTGGCGATAACCGCGGCCCTTTCGCTCCTGATGGGGCTTTTCCCAGACCGCATCCCCTATTTCTTCCAGCTTGCCTCAAATGTGGCGCAAAGCGTTATGGGTGGAGGTGGCCTGTGAAACGAAAATGGTTGCTGGCGTCCATCGCCATATTGATTATCTTTGTCATACTTGACCTCCTGGTGGTAATCGGACACGTGCATGTCGAGTTCCCGTGGTCTAACATACCCGGTTTCTTCTCCTTGTTCGGCTTTCTCGGCTGCCTGGCGATAATTTACGGTGCCAAGCTGCTCGGCCACCATTGGCTGCAGAAGGACGAGGACTATTACGATAACGATGATGAGCCTGAGTAATTTTCCACTGGCGATTATATACGTTATCGGGGCGGTGTTGCTGCCGCTGCTGCCGCGGCAGTTGCGCTCTGCTTTCTACGTATTAATTTCAGTCGTTGCCTTTGTTTTCCTGCTAAATCTCGAGGTCGGAGCCAGCCTGAGCTTCCCCTTCCTCAGCTACGATCTGATGGTCAGCCGTGTGGACCGGCTCAGCATGGCCTTCGGCTATGTTTTTGTCATCATGGGGTTCCTCGGGAGCATCTACGGTTATCACGTGAAAGATAAGCTGCAACAGGTGACATCGCTGCTATACGTGGGGAGTTCGCTGGGAGTGGTCTTTGCCGGCGACCTATTTTCTCTCCTTTTCTTCTGGGAAATCATGGCCGTTTCCTCGCTCTTTCTCATCTGGGCGAGGCGGACAAAGGAGGCCAGAAGGGCAGGCTTTCGCTACCTTCTGGTACACGCCTTCGGCGGCAGCGCCCTTATGGCGGGCATCCTGCTGCATTTGCAACAAACGGGCTCTCTCCTTTTCACCCACTTTGATAGCGGCTTGGCTTCATATCTGATTCTCATCTCCTTCGCGCTCAACGCCGCCGTGCCGCCCTTGAACGGCTGGCTTCCCGACTCCTATCCGGAAGGCACGGTTACCGGCAGTGTTTTTCTCAGCGCCTTCACCACCAAGGTAGCCGTTTACGCTCTCGCCCGCGGTTTCGCCGGTCTGGAACTCCTCATGTGGTCGGGGGCAATCATGGCAGTCTACGGCGTGGTCTTCGCCTTTCTGGCAAATGACGGCAGGCGACTCCTCTCCTATCATATTATCAGCCAGGTCGGTTATATGGTAGCTGGCGTTGGCATCGGCACCGAAACCGGCGTGAACGGTGCCACCGCCCACGCCTTCGCCCATATTCTCTATAAAGGCCTGCTTTTTATGGGGATGGGAACCGTCCTCTACGCCACCGGACGCAACCGGATGACCGAACTGGGCGGCCTGTTCAAGAAAATGTGGCTCACCCTGATATTTTTCATGGTCGGCGCCTTCTCTATTTCCGGCGTCCCGCTTTTCAGCGGCTTCGTCAGTAAGTCGATGGTGATATATGCCGCCGAAGCGGAGCATTTCGCCGTCATCGTCCTCCTGCTCAATCTGGCCTCGATTGGCACTTTCCTCTCTATCGGCCTGAAGCTGCCTTACTTTACCTGGTTCAGCACCGACCGCAACCTCAAACCCGAGCCGGTACCGCCGGGGATGTATATCGGCATGGGGCTGACATCGGCCATCTGTATTGCCATCGGCGTTTACCCGGCGCTGCTCTACAATCTCCTCCCCTTTGCCGTGCATTACCAGCCATATACCGCCTCACATCTGATCGAGACGATGCAGCTGCTCATATTCACCGGGCTTGCTTTCTGGCTGGTGGTGAAAAGTCTCCACGTTAAGGATACAATTACCCTGGACACAGACTGGTTCTACCGTCGACCATCTCGCTTCGCTTTCAAATTATTCAGTGTGTCCATCGGCGAACTGTTTGAGGCTGTAGAACGCCTCTCGCTTCGCCTTGCCCGATATCTGGTTAGGATAGGCGCCAACCCTGTCGGCTACTCCGTAAAGGCAGTGAAGAATGCCAGCCACATTCTATTGCGTACAGGTGAACCAGCCCCTGAACCATCGACCTTCAATCCTGACCGCTACCGTATACCGCTGGGAGTTATGGTGCTGGTGGTTCTCCTCTTCCTTATTGTCCTGCTCGCCTGGGACTTCTTGTTTTAGCCGCAGCCTTCAGGCCAGTTGAAAGCTGTAGTACGCGCCGAGAAGGAAGAGCAAAAACAGGGTAACATTCCACCAGCTCAACCGGAAGAAGCGCTGGTGCTTATGGCTCAGCCCGATGATGAAGACAACGGTCATGAGCACCACGGTGGCAGCAGTGACGAGGTGGGTCTCGGAGACTGCGGCCAGCACCGGCCCTTTGACATAGAGCAGGTCATCGAGGGAGATGATGGTCAGGTTAAACAGATTGCTGCCGATCAAATTGGCCACCGCCAGGTCCTTGGCCCCGATTCTCATGGCGGCAAAGGAAACGGTTATCTCGGGCAGGGTGGTGCTGAAAGCCAGAAAGAGGCTGCCCACAAAGCTCTGTCCCCACCCGTAAACTTCCGCAATCTCATCGCCGATGAAGGCCAGCCAGAGACCAGCGCCTACGATGAAAGCTGCTGATATCGCGAAATAGAGATAGACATGCCTTAAAGACTTATCCGCATACTCAAACCCTGTTTTCTTCAGAGACGGGTGGCGCTGTTCGTAGTGATAAATGGTACGCTCGAAGATGAAGTACAGCAGAATGATAAAAGGCGTATACCAGCCAATCCAGCCGATGTCCATGATATGGAATCTGCTGCTTACCAGTATAAAAGCGGCAACGAAGAGCACCATCACTAGGCTGAATATGCCGGTCAGGCGATGTGTCTTACCCACCACAGCCAGAATGGAACCATTGCGGTGAAACATGTCGAGAAGCGCCAGGTTGAACAGATTGAACATGTTGGCGCCAAGAATATTCCCGATGGTCAGGTCGGGAGCATCGACCAGCGTTACCGCGCTGACGCCATTGAAAAGCTCAGGTAGCGAGGTCAGCGCCGCAATGAGGACAAGACCTATCCAGACGCCGCCGAGGCCGGTTTTTTCGGCAATTATGTCACCATAGCGCGCGACTTTTCTTCCCGAAATAAAAATAACGACGATACAGACGATAAGTTTAAGCCAGACCAATCGAGAATTCTCCTTTGCCACTCCACTTTATTGACACCGAGAATAAATGTCAATACTTGCGTTATTTCCCCGTGGCGGTTATAATAGGTCGGCTTTTGGAGCAAGGCAGATTAATGTTTGTCGAATGGAGACCAACTTTAACCTCAGCGTTCGCTTTATCCCCCTCGCGCAATGGCTTCGTTATCTTGCCCCTAAATCACCCTCAAGGCTATAATAGTAGTAGCGGCCCCTGTAGCTCAGGTGGACAGAGCACCAGCCTCCGGAGCTGGGCGCGGGCGTTCAAGTCGCCCCAGGGGCGCTTCAATATGGTCAGGAGCAGACAATGACAAAGAACAAACTCACCGAGATCCGGTGGCACGGACGCGGCGGCCAGGGCGCCGTTACCTCAGCGGAATTAGTAGCCCAGGCAGCCATCAGCGAGGGCAAATATGCTCAGGCATTTCCCAGCTTTAGTCCGGAGAGAAGAGGGGCTCCGGTTCTGGCCTTCAACCGAATCAACCCAGATGAGCCCATCCGAAGCCGGGCGGAGGTGGACCAGCCCGATGTGGTCCTGATTATGGACCCGAGCCTTTTATCTATTGTGGATGCCACTTCGGGACTGAAAGAGGGTGGTACCGTTATTATCAATACCAGAAAATCTGCAGCACAGGTAAAAAAGGACTTCGGTATTAAAGCCAGGCTGGCCCTCGTCGATGCCGATAAAATCGCCCAGGAGACGCTGGGCGTTAATATCGTAAACACCACCATGATCGGCGCCATGATAAAAGCGACCGGCGTTATTTCCACGGAATCGGTTAAAGAACCGCTGCAGAAGCGCTTCGGACGCCTGGGAGAGCGAAATATCAAGGCAATGGAAAGAGCCTATAAAGAAACGGTAATAGGAGAATAGCGAGAAATGGCCAAGGCAAAGACGAAGGAGAAACCAAAAGCCGCAGAAGAGCTGGGCTGGAAGGACCTGGAAACCGGCTTCTTCATCACCGACCCCGGTAGCTCGGTAGAAGTCCGGACCGGTGACTGGAAATCGCGCCGACCTGTCGTCGACCTGGATAAGTGCAATAAATGCACCCTCTGCTATTTCTTTTGCCCCGAAGGGTGCATCGCCAAGACCGAAGACGGATATTTTGAACCCGATTTATTCTATTGCAAGGGCTGTGGGATATGCGCTACGGAATGTCCCAAGGATGCAATCACCATGGTCGAGGAGGAGAAGTAATGGCGAAACGGGAGGGCCTGGAAGTATCGATCGCCGTTGGTGACGCCGCCATGCTGTCGGATGTCGACGTTGTGTCAGCTTACCCTATAACTCCGCAGACTCACATTGTGGAGCACCTGGCGGAACTGGTCGCCGATGGCGAATTGAAAGCAGCCTATATTCCGGTGGAATCAGAGCACTCTGCGCTGAGCGCCTGTGTTGGCGCCTCAGCCGTTGGCGCCCGAACTTTTACCGCCACCGCTTCCCAGGGACTGGAGTTGATGCATGAGGTGCTTTACGTTGCCTCAGCGATGCGGCTGCCCATCGTCATGGCGGTGGCCAACCGCGCTCTCTCCGCCCCCATCAGTATCTGGGGGGAACATTCAGATGCCATGGCCACCCGCGATGCCGGCTGGATTCAGATGTTCGTGGAAAACGGACAGGAAGCGGTTGATAACGTCATCTGCGCCTTCCGCATCGGTGAAGATAAAAGGGTTCTGCTTCCGGTGATGATTCACCTCGATGG
>CAYFVI010000285.1:0-3055 GCA_964346525.1 uncultured Dehalococcoidaceae bacterium | reverse complement strand
GCAGCATCTTCCCGCCGGAATCGGCTTGCCATGAGGGCATATCTTGGGATGACCTAACAGACTGCAGATGCTCTCGTCCAGTCCCCGGTCAAGCAAATGCTCGAACTTGCATGCCTTCTCATGCATGAGCATTCCCCCTGTACCCAGCACGTCCGCCAGCAAACGCTCTGCCAGACGATGTCTCCTGACCACGCTCCTGGCCATAGTCCTTCCCTTATCCGTTAACCTCAGCCGGCCATCCGTCTGTTCAATATAGCCTGCCTGTGACAGTTGTGCCACCGTTTCCCGCTCCGCAGTCTCCAGATTGGCCAGGGGAAGAGAGGATTGCTTGCTTTCCTCCGTACCTATCCAGATTGTTTCCAGGAGCTCCTCAGCTTTCTCTCCGATTTCCATGGTCTCGCCTCCTCCAGGCCCTGAAGGCCCTGATTATCTTTGGCTCTTTGGGCATATCATAACCGCAGTTGGGGCACCGCACCATGCCGCAGGCCCCTGACATCGGGCATCCCTTGCAGGCGGCGGCAACCCTTTCTTCGAACTGGTAACCGCAAAGGGAACACTTCATAGCGATACTCCCAGGGTGGTAAGCAATAGGTTGAGGATATAGCCCATCAGGAAGGCAAAGGGGAAGACAAACAGAGTGATAGCCAGCGCCGTCTTGACTCCTCTCTCCTTCAACATCACCGAGAACTGGGCCACGCAGGGTATGAAAAGGGTCAGGGTGACCGCGGCCACCACCAGCGGAACCCCGGTCACGGCCCCCGAGCTGTGCAGGTCATACAATCCGGCGGCGCCAAAGTCCCGCCTGAAGAAACCGTAGAGAAAGACAAAGGAAGTCTCCGCAGGCAGGCCGATAAATCTTACCAGCGGCTCAAGCCCCCGGCTGATAAAGTCGAGCACTCCCGTTATGTCCCCTAGCCAGAGCAGAATGCTGGCGATAATGAAAATAGGCAGCACCTCGACAAAGTACCACTGCAATCTGGTATAGGTCTTTATCAGCACGTTGGAGAATTTGGGCAGGCGGAGCGGAGGCACTTCCATGTAAAAGCTGGCCCGCCGTCCCGGGATGACCTTCGATGCTACATAGCCCACCAGCAGAAATACGGCGGCCACGGCCACTGCCCAGATAAGCAGTGCTAGGCCGTTGCCGGACAGGATAGCGAAGATAACCCCCAGTTGCGCCGAGCAGGGTATGGCTAGCGCCAGCAGCAGGGTAGTGAGAACCCTCTCCCGGAGCGTTTCCTGTGTTCTGGTAACGATGGTGGCCATGGTATCGCAGCCAAAGCCCAGCACCATGGGGATAACCGCCCGTCCGCTGAGCCCGATTGTCTTGAACACGCGGTCGATGAGCATGGACAGCCTGGGCAGGTAACCGCTGTCTTCGATAATGGAAAAAACGACGAAGAAAGTGGTTACAATGGGCAGGATAATGGCAATGGCGTAGCTCAGCCCGAGGGTGACGACGCCGTACTCGCCAACAAAAAGACTGCGCAGTATTGACCAGGGAATAACATTATCGGCCACTCCGGTCACCCACGGGTTTATCCACTCCCCAAAAACAGTTGACTCAATGAAGTCGACCGCCGTCCCGGCGCCGAAGACGCCCACAAACTGGTACAGCCCGAAGTAGAGGACTACAAGGAGAATAGGTATTCCGGTCAGCGGGTTCATCATCGCCCGGCTCAACCTCTCGACAAACGCGATGCCCAGCTTTTCCCTTTTGGTTACCGTGGTAGAGAGAAGGCGTTTTATCTCCTGCTGCCGCCGTAAAGCAACGATGTAGCTCAGTGGCTGGCTGTAATGGGAGCTGGCCTCGGACACCACCTCCTGAATCGAAGCATAGTCCGGTCCTTCCTGCTTTTTGACCTGTTTTTCAATCTCGGTGTCCCCCTGCAGCAGGAGCAAGCTGATTGTCCTCTTGGAAACAGAATAATGCCCCCTCAGCAGGCTCTCAATACGGCCCAGCGCCGATTCCAGGAACTCATCATACCGGGTCAGCACATTTCCGATTTCTAACATATTCCACCAATTTTTCCCTCAGCTCTTCCATGCCCCGTCCTGTTGTCGCTACCGTAGCCACCACGGGAATACCCAGCTCGCGCTCAAGGTCGCGGAGATTGATTTCTACCCCTGAAGCTTCTAGCTCATCCATTATGTTCAGGTCCAGAATAACGGGCAGGCCAGCCTCAATCAGTTGCAGGGTGAGGTTTAACATCCGTTCTAGGTTTTTGGCATCGACCACGTGCAGGATTACCCCCAGCTTTTCTTCAAAAAGTATTTTCCGGGCAACCCGTTCCTCCTCGGTAATCGGCAGCAAGGAGTACATACCCGGCGTATCCAGTATTTCCATTTCCTCGCCGTCTATCCGTGCCTTACCTTTGGCAATGTTTACCGTGGTTCCGGGATAATTGGAAACGGTAACATAAGCCCCGGTGAGATTGTTGAATATAACGCTTTTGCCCACATTCGGGCTGCCCACGATGCCCACCTTGGTGTCATCGTTGCTGGAACTGTATTCCGTCTCCCCATGGCAACTTCCGCCCGGTCTCCCGAAGCTAACGATGTTCAGTAATTTTCGCCACACCGCCATATTAATCCCCTCTCCTTTTCGTGAATCAGCACTCAGGCCGATATAAAAATGCTTCTTATTTGCAAAAAGTTGATTAAAAAATTATTATCTTTTGCCCTGACATTTGGGACAATAGCCGGCCATGCTGAGGTCAGTCCTGGTGATGGTAAACCCCTTGGCTTGAGGCACGTTTCTCTTGATGTAGCGGGACAGAGGGTGGTCGAATTCAATAACCTCGCCGCAGCCAAGGCATACCAGGTGGTGATGCTCAGCGGACGATTTCACTTCATAGTGATGATGTTTTTCATCGAAGTGTACCTCTTCCACCAGGCCCAGTTTCTTGAGCCTCTGCAGAGTCCGGTAAACGGTGGAGAGACTCAGGCGCGGTTCCCTTTCCCGGGCACGTCGGTATATTTCATCGGCATCAAGGTGCCCCTGCCCCTGGCCGATTACCTCCAGGATAAGGGTGCGCTGGTTGGTAACCCTCAT
>CAYFVI010000284.1:0-1854 GCA_964346525.1 uncultured Dehalococcoidaceae bacterium | reverse complement strand
GTCCCGCATAAAACGACCGGCATTGCCGGGCGCGGCACAGAAGAAATGAAAACCAACGACGTTACCGGTAGATTCAAGGGGGGATGGGTCGGTCTGGGCCTCGATGTCGGCCGCCCGGGTATCGGTGCCCGCATGCGCGATGTCGATACTTTGACCCGGGCGCTGGCGAAACTGGACGTACAATTCGAGGAAAACAACCCGATTACCAAGCTGATGGTGGACAGGGGCACGGGGAAATTGAGGGAGGACATACTGAACGAAAAAGTGATGTCCTGCGTGGTTGAGACGGTATTCCCCATGGAAAGGATGGAGGAGGTGCTCAACAGCCTGAGGGAAGCAACCAAGAAGATAAACACCGTGGTGAGCGTCTGCAATATCAACCGCGCGGAGCCTGATGGCTCCTACCCTTTGCGAAAGAAACTGGATGAGCTAGGCATCCCCTACTACATTAACGGAAAACAGAACGCCGGGCTGGGCAGGCCCCTGGCCGAGGTTTAAGGAGGAGAAAGATGACACATACGCTGCATCGCCGGGGAACCGCGGAGAGCCTGAGCAAAGACTTCGTAGTGCAGATGCTGCGGGCAATAGGATTCAATAACGAGGGCTATCTGCCCAAGTGCCAGGAGTTCCTGCGCATCGCCCTGCGCCATAACCCGGTAAATATCGCCAGCGAAATGAAGGGGAATAGATTCGAGTTTCCCGCCGATGACATTATCGCTGAAGCGAATGGAGACTCTTTCACCGTGTTTGATAACCCCGCGGATTTGACAGAGTTCCTCAAGGAGGTCAAGGAAGCAGACCTGGGATTATCGATAGTGGTGAGCGGCATCTTTGAGAAAGTCGACGAGTGCTTCGAGAAGGCCGGACTAAAGCACCACACGGCCAATTTCTCGCTGGGTATATGGGGGAAACAGGAACTGCTGCCCGACGACGATACGCTGGAAGTCACCACCATGTGCGGTCACGGCATGATACCCACCAACCTGGTCAGGGTCATGGTCAACGAGATAAGAGAGGGGAGAAGGACTCCCGAGGCGGCGGCGAAGCTCCTCGCGCCGAACTGCAGCTGCGGCATTTTCAATCCGGTCCGTGCCGCCGAATTGCTGGAAGCAATGGCGAGTAGGTAGATATGTCCCCGATATGCAACACGATCGCCTTTTTGTTGCCCGATTTCACATCTCAGGCACTGTGCCCCGGCGCTCAGAGAGAAACACGCCCTTCCTCGAGAAGCGTCTGGCCATCGACCACCAGGGTTGGCTCCCGGAAGACCATGTCCATGTGAAGGGGGCTTTCCACCTTCCCGCCTAGGCTCTTGTTATCGCCCAGGGCGATGTGTGCCGTGCCCCAGGACTTTTTCGTCTCTCTGATGGTGACACCAAGGCGGGCCTTGGGGTTGGTACCTATTCCCAGCTCAGCAATGTTTCGGGCGCTATCACCTATCTGTTCCAGGAATCCAAGCAGCCGTTTGGCAGCCATACCGCCCTCAATCTTTACTGCCTTGCCCCCTTCCACCTTCAGAGACAGGCTCTCCTTGAGAAAGCCCAGCTCCTCTTTCTCCAGGCAAAAAGGAGCCTCCAGAGCCCCTTGCGCGGTTCCCTCCAAAGGCGAGATAGCGGCTTCACCGTCCGGGAAGGCGCAGAACTGACCGGGCTCAGTAGCCAGAGCGGCCAGGATATGCGCCTGTCTATCCACCAGCGACATGGTGAGGTCACTGCCCTCCCGTGTGGTGATACGGGCTTCTTTACCTGAGGTGAGCACCTGCGCCAGCCGCCGAGAAAGCTTTCCTATTTCCTCATAGTCGGCAGTGGCGCCGCCCTGTACCATCATATCTTCGCTGAACCCCCACATATCGCA
>CAYFVI010000283.1:0-2949 GCA_964346525.1 uncultured Dehalococcoidaceae bacterium | reverse complement strand
TCTATTGGCGGTATCTGCTGCTCCATTCATAGCGGTGATAGTAGATTTCTGGACAAGCTGCGGGCACGCTACCAATGGTTTGAGTCATCAGGTCCGGCGACCTATGATATTCATGTGCAGCTGGTGCCTTTTTCCGCTCTCTCCTACGCGGATACGAGGGATATGCCCAGAGTGGACATAAAGCGAAATGGCACCGGGAATGACTACATAATCAAACGAAAGGACAACCCATTCGTCGCCATGGTCGGCACTTTGTCCCGGAAAGTGCTGGTGAAGATGTGGGACAGCGAATATTGTTTTGATAGCTTTCTCCGCATTTTCTACTCGTTGACCCTGCTTGAGGAAGGGGGATTGTTGCTCCATGCCTCATCTGCCAGTGATGGAAGCCGGGCGAATGTCTTCTTCGGACCTTCCGGCAGCGGCAAGACAACGGTAGCGCGGTTATCTCAGGGCCGTACTGTACTGACCGATGAATTGGCCATAATTAGACCGTGGGACGGCAGGTATGAAGTCTATGGGACCCCATTCTGGGGAGAGTTTACGCCAGGCCGGAGCAATGTTCAGGCAGAACTAACTGGCCTGTATTCACTGAAGAAGGCGGAAAGAAATAGCATTTTGCCGCTGGATAAGATAAGAGCCGTAATGGACCTTTACCGCTGTGTATTTTTCTTTGGTGATGATAGTCAGCTATTGAGCCGGGTTCTGGATACCTGCTGCGCCATGGTGGAAAAGGTTCCCGTCTATGAGCTGCATTTCCGGCAGGATCCGACTTTTTGGGAGGTGCTAAATGAATAAAGTTAAGGGGAAAGATACCGTGCTTAGCAAATATCTTGTGAGAAGTGACGCCACCGCTTATCGAACGCTCAATGGTATTGCTCTGATTGTAGGCGCACCGGAAGGCAAGCTCCGCAGCCTTAACGAAGTGGGCACTTTCATCTGGGAGCAGGCTGATGGCAGGCATACTTTATCGGACATCATAGACCAGATGTGTCAGAAATATGATGTGGATTACACTCAGGCGGCGCAGGATGCCGAGATATTCGTCAGCGAACTGGAAAGTCAGGATATGCTGGTGTTATTAGATAGCCCGGTCAGCTCAGAGGAGAGGTAATGAGGGAAGAACTCGAGTGCTCTATCGATGCTTTTAATGCTCATGCGGTCAGGGATAACATACCACTGAGCGTTCTTTTCGAGCTAACCTATCGCTGTAATCTGTTCTGCGTACATTGCTATCAGGTGGACCGGGATTCGGAGGAGTTGTCCTTTAGCGAGGTGGCTGACATTATAGACCAGCTGGCGGCAGAAAACTGCCTCTTCCTGACCCTGAGCGGCGGTGAGGTTTTTGCCAGGGAGGATTTCTTTGACATCGCCCGATACGCCGTAAAAAAGGGTTTTGCCCTGAAGGTATTCAGCAACGGGACCCTCATCAATGAGGGTGTGGCTCATGAACTGGCCGGCCTCCGTCCCCTGGAGGTTGGGGTGAGCATTTACGGCTCAGACGCTGCCACTCATGACCAGTTTACCAGCGTGCCGGGTTCCTTCAATCGCTCGGTCAACGCGCTAAAACTGTTAAAGCGCCAGGGCGTATTGACCGTGGTTAAATGCCTGTTGATGAAAGAGAACATGAACCAAATCGGGGGTATCAAAGCGCTGGCCAATGAAGTGGGTGCTATCCTCCAGTTCGACCCTATCGTGGCGCCGAAAAATGACGGCAACCGCGACCCGTTGCAACATGAGCTCAGCGATACTGACCTGCACCGGTTTTTCGCTCTGGAGATAGCTGAGCCAAACAAAGCCAAAGAACCCAATCCCTGGCTTTCGGAGTCCATTATCTGCCGGGCAGGACGGGACCTGTGCTGTATTTCTCCGCGTGGGGATATCTACCCATGTGTGGCTTTACCCGTTACTCTGGGCAACCTGCGGAAGCAGAGTTTTGCTGAGATCTGGCGCGGTGTTGAAGCCGAGAGATTACGCAAATTAACCCCCTCCGACCTTCACGAGTGCGTTTCATGTCCTGACCTCGGCTACTGTACCAGATGCTGGGGTCTGGCCGCTGTGGAATCGAGAGACTACCTTGGCCCCTCGAAAATAAACTGTCGCATTGCCAGGATCCGTCACCGGATTTCTGTTGAGCGTGCTGAGAACAAAATAGAAATGAGGTGAGCCTATGAAGCAGCCATACCAAGCACCAAGGATCGTAGACGAGCGGTCCTTGGAAGCCGAAGCCATGGCCTGCAACAAAGTCCCGGGATGGACTTCCGGGAGTTTCTGCGGGCAAGTATGGGCGGCTCCGAGTGGGGTAGCAAGCACTGATTGTTATCTAAACGCCGACGCTAGAAGCTCCTAAGTGTTACGCTTGGCGCGGCTACAAGGAAATCCGGTGACGAATCTTGGCAAGCAAGCGTCCGCGGAACTGCGCAAAATCCTGTGAAATTATTCTCAAAGCAAATAAAGACGACTTCACTATGAATGCGCCCGGAGCAGGTATGAAGTACCTGCTCCGGGCGCTCTCAGATTTCGCCAGGTGTTTTCTGTTAGTTAAAAAACACAACCTAGCTCATTGGCTGTGACGAGAGCATCCTTTGCTGTCTTCCAATCTCCACTTGAGTAAGCATTTTGGACCATGGCGATAATTTCGGCCTCAGTGTAGGGATAGGAGACATCGGGATGTGCCGCGTTCAGCAGCGCCGCTGCCGCGTGACGAATCAGGGCCTTAAACTGACCCCCCTTCATATTGACGGCCTCTAAAAGAGTGATATGTGGACCTACACCAAATATGGCGTCAAAATAATCTCCGGTACTATAACCTTGCCACAAATCTAAATGATTCTTCCAGAAACCGGGGGTGCAGCCCTCACCATCACCATCAACGTAGACCCAGAGCTCGAATTTCTCGTTTGGAAAAGCCATGTTACCCCAGTCATCCAAGACACCCCAGGTGACGTCCCA
>CAYFVI010000282.1:0-5702 GCA_964346525.1 uncultured Dehalococcoidaceae bacterium | reverse complement strand
CCAGCAACCATCGCCACAACCGCCGCAAGTCCAAACTCACCGAGCCACCATAGCCATTCTTTACCCATATTACACCTCCGTGCTTTTGATTTCTCTAGTCTGGTTGTGGAGGTAAGATAATTATATTCCTATTTGATGGGATGTCAATACATTGAGATAAGCGAATTGGGGCTGGCAAACGGATAATAGCATTTAGGAATATATTAAAATGACGGTATAATGAAACTGAACACCCGGAAAGGAGGATAAAATGACAGACGAGCAAGTGAAGGAAGTCATTAATCTGGAGGTATACTTTGACTATCTCTGACCCTACGTCTACAATGCGGCAGTTTGGCTGCAAGGAGTAGAAGAGGATATCAAGGATAAATTAGTCATCAACTGGAAGTATTTCAGCCTTGAGCAGGTTAACAGCCAGCAGGGGCCGCAGTGGAAAATCTGGGAACAGCCTGAAGACTATCAATCTCGCGGTTTGCGCGCTTTTCAGGCTGCGGAAGCCGCCCGGCAGCAGGGTGAGAGCGCCTTTCATTCTTTTCACATTGCCTTGCTTAAAGCCAAGCACGAACAACAGCGTGATATCGCCGACGTAACCACTCTCATTGAAGTGGCCCAAAATAATGGCCTGGAAATGAGGCGATTTCAAAATGACCTGAGCGACCGCCGGCTGCTGGCAAAGCTGGCCAGCGACCATACCTTCGCTGTGGAGAAGCTGGGCGTCTTCGGCACTCCAACCCTGGTCTTTCCGGAAAAACAGGCGATATTCCTGAAGCTGTCGTCTCCTCCATCACAGGGGGAATGCCTCCCGGTCTTCAATGAGCTTTTTAACCTGGCATGCTGCCGGCGAGATATACGCGAGATAAAGAGGCCGTAGCACCCGAAGCTATCCGCGGTCGAAATATGGGTTCTTTCCCGTTACCGATAGCGGGATGCCGATGATAATATCCGAGTCCAGCAGCTCCAGTGATTTAGCGGCAACCCCAATAGTGTACATCATCCGGTTATCGATGCCGAGGTCAGCCGCCAGCTTGACCGATGAACACAGGGCAATGCCCAGGTCCATTGCCTGAAATATACAAACCGGGCCGACAAAGTCCTTTGTTTTTGACTTCTTTCTCGCGTTGGACAGGTGTTCACAACTGGCAAAGCCACACGCGCCACAATCTATTGGCTGTGCTATCTTCTTGGGTTCACCGGTAACACCGAGCAGCAGGACACAGCCTGAATTTCTGACATTATTCGCGTCCCTTCGGTAAACCGAGGAAAGGTAGT
The DNA here is from genome assembly GCA_964346525.1 of uncultured Dehalococcoidaceae bacterium. Classification (GTDB taxonomy): domain Bacteria; phylum Chloroflexota; class Dehalococcoidia; order Dehalococcoidales; family RBG-16-60-22; genus E44-bin89. The sequence goes on along the minus strand of CAYFVI010000282.1, from coordinate 4,433 downwards.
CCGGCTTCTCTGCCGCTTTCCGCTCCATAGCCTGTGCCAGCTTCTCTAGCTCGCCGTCCACAAGAACTAGGCTTGTCGTGGAGTCCACCGCCCTCCCCTTGGGCGCGGTTCGGGCAGTTGCTGCCATCAACGCGGCCGCCATGGTTACGGCGCTCTTTTCGACCTCTTTGCTTTTTAATTGGGCCATTTATTCTTCCCTCCCTTCAGACTGTTCAACCGTAATGGGAATTTCCTGCTCAAGGTTTCAGCAGGACCGCCAGATTCTGTCCACTCCGTATCGAATCGAACCCTCTTTTAGCCTCTTCAAGCGGCATTATCTCGGAAATCAGCGGTTTGACATTGACCAGCTTGTTGGCCATCAGATTAAGGGCCGCCGCGATCGGCCCACCTATATGCCCTCGAACAGTCAACTTGTTGGCTACCCAGTAGGCAGGGTCCACCTCCATAGGCCTGACAAACCCGGTCAGAGCTACTGTGCCTCCGTGCCTGACCATCTGGGCTGCCTGATTCAACACCGTCCCTTCACGCACACAGACTAGGACCGCATCCGGGCCGGCATCGGTTAATTTTATAACTGCATCCACGATTTCCGCTTCTCTGGCATTGAGCACGCCATCGGCTCCCATCTCCGTCGCTTTATCCAGGCGCGATTTCACTATATCGACAACGATGACTGGGGCAACGCCCGCAGCTCTGGCGCATAGCATCGCGCACAGGCCTATCCTGCCGGCGCCGATGACAACGGCGGACTGCCCCATTTTTAAGTCTGCGGCGCTGACTGAGCCCATTCCCGTGGCGACCGGGTCGGTCAGGCAGGCTTCTTCCGACGACACATTTTCGGGCACTGACTGAAGGGCATGCGGCGGTTTCAGGAAGTATTCGGCCATGGCACCGCCCCTTTTCCAGAATTCCAGAGTTCCTACATAGGAACCCCTTGACGGCCCGCCAAGACACAGATGGTACATCAGGTGTTTGCAAAAGTAGCACTCGCCGCAGGGCTGTTTCACCTGAGAGCTCGTCACCCGGTCGCCGACTGACCATCCCCGGACACCTTTGCCGATTTCGGCAACTTCGGCTACCCATTCATGCCCCAGTATGGCTCCCGCACGCGACTCAAAACCGGGGATATTCTGCAGCGCACCGCCAAGATACTCGATGTCAGTGCCGCAAATGGAACAGTATATGGTTTTGAGAAGGACGGTGCCGGTTTCCACCCGTGGTGCTGGAATCTCTTTTACCCTGATGCTTTTAAGGTCTTCTTGGACTACTGCTGCTCGCATGCCAATCACCTCACCATACTGCTGAGAAATTTGCAATATATAAAGTAAGCATTTTCAATGTTTATATGTCCCTTGGATACAGGGAAAGGGCATTTGTAGGGCATTGCAGAACGCATGCCTCGCAGGCCTCGCACAGTCCCGGATATTTAACAACGACTTTCTTTGGCCCATCCCTCTCTATCTCATATACTCCAGTGGGGCATACATCATAGCATATGGCGCACGCATTGCAGAGAGTCTGGTCGAGGCTTATTTTACTTTGCCGTATCTTGGCCCGTCCGCCGAAATTCACCGAGCCGATTCGCTTCATGCCCAGTTTGTTCAGCCAGGGGTCCATCTGGTTCTTCTGAAATGGAGTGGTTCCAGCGAAATCTATCCCGATTATGAAAGTTATGCCTATTGCCCAAAAAAACAGATTGAGGACGTAACTCGTCCTGTCAGCTATCATGAGAACATAGACCAGAAGTCCGATAGCAATCAATCCTTCCACGAAAAGCAGTTTATGCCAGGCGGCTCTGCCGGGAATCAGAGGATAAAAGCCGAACATCAAAGCCACCAGCCCGAAGCCCAGCACGGTGAATTCCTCGAGCCATGACCTCATGAAGATAGACAGGATTATCAATACGGCGAAAAGAGCGGGTGTGGTAAGGCCGAAACCTATGTCAAGTCGTTCTATAAGAGGCCATTTTACCCGCCGCATCTTATCGGACTTCCTGAAACCGCTGGCCACATATTCCGGTATATCACTGGCATATACCGGGCCAAACTTGCAGTTCCAGCCCGTCTCCTTTTTCACCAGTTCAGTGTCTACCCCCGGGGCGGCAAGCTGAGGCAGTATCAGTCTCCGGTGGGCGACCTTATCGCCAATCCCCGATGTCGTAATCACCGAGATTACAGAATGAGCGGTGAAGTTGTCGCCAACGGCGGCGCACCAGACGTTTATGCCGGCCGTGGGGGCAACCAGTAAGTAGCAGTCCAAATTCCTCAGATGTTTCGCCAGCCTCTTTACCGTAAGAGCGAAGTTGGCGGTGAGGAAGACCGGGCTTTTCTCGGTGGGGTGGCCAAATATCCTCAGCCCGGGTTCCACGGGAAGCGGCAGCAAGCGGAAGAGGACCCCTATAACGGTTTGGAGAGCTTCTCTGACTCTCATTTCTGGCTATTCCTTCCGGGCGACATACAGTCCAAAGGAATCGAGGAATCGTTTTTCTTCATAAATCATCTTTAATCCGGCTTCGCTTATCTCCTGAGCAATTTCTTTTAAAGCCTTGGTGGTAGTCTGGGTGAAGATATAGGTGATAACTGATAACGGTACACGGATAAGCAATTGCAGGACACGTTTCCACAGCGAACCCGGTCTTACCTCGTCGGCGATTATGAGTAGCCCGCCCGACCTTAAAATCCGGTGGGCTTGCCTCAGTACATATTTCCTCTCGTCGGGATAAAGTTCGCTGAAAACCAGCGTGCTTACAATCTTATGGAATGTTTGGCTTTCAAAGGCCTTATCCATCTCAATGGCGCCCATCTCCTGCAGCTGGACTTTATCGATCAGGTTGTGTTTCCTCACCTTATTATAGGCTATGGCCAGCATCTGTGGCGAAAGGTCAAAACCAACTACCGAAGCTCCCTTCAGGGCGCAGGATAACGCCAGAGTCCCCGTACCGCAGCCTATCTCAAGGACTCTGTCACCGGCGTTGATGTACCTTTCTACGATTTTCCGTTGCATCCGCCGGCTCTGTCCCAGTGAGAGCAAAATGATGCCCTTATCATAGCGCTCAGGTGCTGATTCAAGGATTTTCATGAAAACGTAGCTTGCCATTTTGAACCTAGGGGCATTTTAGCGGAACTATCCCGGCGATACAAGCGAAAACTCACATCATGAGTGCTAACCCCTCGCAAAGCCTCAGGTATGATTCTACTGCCACATCTATAAATCGTGCTATAATTCTTTTAGTGTTTCCTTGGTACCGCCGCGATGATGGTTTATATTATGGCTGGATAGTCGTCATAGCCATTCTCCTTGTAAGCACCGTACTTTATGGCATAAGCGGTTCCTATGGTTTCTTTTTCCGGTCTATAGAGGTTGAGTTCAGCCTGACGCGGACCACAACATCAGCTATTTCGTCGGCCGGTCGTATCCTGGCCGGTTTTATTTCCCTGGGCGCCGGCTATGCCCTCGATAAATACGGACCGAGAAAAGTCATATTCCTTATGGGTCTGTTAACCGGCATAAGCTTGCTTCTGACCAGCCAGACGCAGGCGCCGTGGCAAATATTCATAACCTACAGTTTGCTGCTCTCCATGGGTATCGGCGCCGTCTTCGTGGTGCCAACAGCCATAGTTTCCCGGTGGTTCGACAGGAAAAGGGGCCTTGCCTTAGGCATTTCCGGCGCGGGCGCCGGGCTGGGTATGATGATGATGGCGCCGCTGGCTACCTCTCTCATCGTCAATTTTGACTGGCGTACCGCCTATATTGTTATAGGGTTGATAGCCTGGGCCGTTGTCCTTCCGCTGGCCGGGCTTTTGAAAGGAGGACCGGGCGATGTGGGGGAGCTGCTCGATGGAAGAAAGAACGGCTCAATGGAAAAGCAGAGCAGCGAGCAGTCTACCCGTCTGAATCCCGTTTCGCTCCGGCAGGTATTTAACTCGAGGAGCTTCTGGTCCGTCTTTTCCATATGGGCATTCTTCGGTTGCAGCCTGTTCTTCGTGTTCACTCATCTTGTGCCGCATATTCTGGACCGGGGATTTTCGCCGGCAGAAGCAGCGAGTGTGGCCAGCGTGATGGGGGCAGCGGCCATCGCGGGCAGGGTCCTAATGGGTGTAGCTTCAGACAGACTGGGAAGGAAGAAGACGGCTGCTGGTGGTGCTTTTCTCCAGTTTGTGGCCATGCTATGGATACTATGGTCGCAGGAACTGTGGATGTTCTATGTCTTTACCATAATTTATGGATTTGCCTACAGCGGATTTGCCTCCTCTATGGCTGCCTTAATCGGCGATGTATTTGGCTTATCCCGTATCGGCACGGTGTTCGGCGCCCTGGAGGTGAGTTTCGGAATCGGAGCCGCCCTCGGCCCGATAATCGGGGGCCTTGTCTTTGACATCAATGGCATCTACTACGCGGCTTTTGTGATAATGGCGTTATTCATGTTCCTGGCA
>CAYFVI010000281.1:0-2713 GCA_964346525.1 uncultured Dehalococcoidaceae bacterium | reverse complement strand
GCAAAGAACAGCTTGCCTACGGAAATAACCGCCATCGGCCCGTAGACGACTAGCATAATGCTGGGCGGGATGAGGATACCCAGAGTGCCACCGGCACAGACAGCACCGCTGGCTAAAGGTCTGCTGTAACCTCGTTTGACCATTTCGGGAAGGGCAATAATCGCCAGCGCGGTAACTGAGGCGCCAATTATACCGACTGTAGCCGCTAGGATGGTGCCGGTCAGTACCGTAACTATCGCCAGCCCACCCCTGAGGCCACCAAGCCAAACGTAAAGACTGGAGAACATTTTTTCCGTTAACCCGGAATAGCCCAGCATCACCCCCATGAAGACAAACCCTGGAACTGCCAGCAAAATATAGTTGGTTATTATTTTGTAAACCCGACTGTAGGCAATCCAAGCGGTGGCGTCTACGCCGAAAAGGAGAAACCCCATAGTAACGGTGACGCCGCCGAGAACAAAAGCCAACGGGAAACCAAACATCACCCCGAGCACGACAAGACCGAAAAGAACCAGCACCGCCATCTCTGGGCTTAAGTCAATCATAAGCTCTATTCCTTACCAGCACATAAAAACTACGGTACAATTGAGCCAAACTCTGAAGGGCAAGCAAAATCACTCCCACAAATATAGTTGCTCTCATTGGCCAGAGTGGAGGGCGCCAATAGGTGAGCGTCCACCATTCGGCAGTTTCATACGATTCCCATGCCCACTTCGCGCTAATAAAGGCCAGGAAAGCGAGCCATGGCAGGAGCCAAATCAGGCTGCCAATCACGTCAATGAGGGCTTTTGTCCTGGGGGACCATCGAGCATAGAAAACATCTACTCTCACATGCCGGTCCCGGCGGTAAACATAACCCCAACCAAGAACGTAAAGTGTTGCCCCACCTATGATCATCAGTATCGGTAGCACATCGCCGGCTTGGCCAAGCACATAACGAATAAAAACCTGGATGGTAATGAGCAACATTATAACAGGGGCCAACCATTTTATTATGGTGCCCACAAATTCATTAGTGGCGTCAATAGCTTTCAGTATCTTTCTCATCGTTTACATCAATCCCCGCTCCGGGTAGAGCCCGGAGCGGGGAAAGACCTAAAATTTGGTCACCAGCTAATATTGCCGCCACTCTTCTGGCGGTACTGCCCAGTCGGGAAGCCCCCAAAGGTCATTCCACTGTACTGCCCAGGCGCGCATAGCGTGCAGGAATGTGGCGAAATCGGGATGCTCGGCAGCGATGCCGTCCATGACCTTATCGTATTCTTCTTTGAAGGGCTCTTCTATCTCCTTGGGGAGCTTTTGTACGATGTTTCCGTACTCTCTATATTGCTCCAGTGCCCAGGCTTCCTTCGAGTGCAGATCCCTGCCATACTCTATTGTTTCGGCGCGCGCGACCTCGCCGAAAAGCCCTTTGAGGTCATCGGGTAGTGCCTCCCACTTGCTTCGCTTCACCCCAAGAGCCTGTGCCTCGCTAGGGGCTCGGATGGGAGAAATGTAGATATACTGGGCAACTTCATGATAGGCCATATCATAGTTCATGTAAGCTGAGCTCATTTCAAAAGCATCAATTACACCGCGCATTGTCGACTCGTAGATTTCTCCCGCGGGCATATAGGTGGTAGCGGAGCCGAAGACCTTGAAAGGCTCCCCGGTGTCACCGAATGTGCGGATTTGCAGCCCATCCAAATCCTCCAGTGTTTCTAGCGCCTTGGTGCTATGCAAGAAGAGCTCAGGTGGACCAACGCCCCCGGTCCGTGCGGGAAAATAGACATCATGCCCCGCTTCCGCGAACCAGTTATTGGCCATATCGATGCCTTCTTCGCAGAGAAACAAGTAATAGACCCAGGGGGGTAACCTACCCGCATTCTGATGGTAAATGCCGGCCCAGCGATGCGTGCCGGTCATCGGGTGCAGGGGTGAAGCACCCCAGTCAAGGGCGCCCTCATGCATTCCCATGAACTCCTCGTAGGCGGGCACAATAGTGCCGGCAGCATGGATTTCTACTTCGAAACGCCCTTCACTGATCTCGGTAACGCGTTCAGCAATTCTCTGAAAATAACGAGAGAAGGGCGTGTCCAGCGCGGTGAGTGACTGCCCAACCCAAGTGACTTTTTCCGCTGGTTGAGCTGGCGCCGGAGCAGGGGCGGGAGATGGCGCTGGCGTGGGAGCAGGTGCTGGAGCTGGTGCGGGCGCAGGCGCAGGAGCAGGAGCTGGAGCGGGTGCTGGAGCTGGTGCGGGTGCTGGAGCTGGTGCCGCACATCCAGCAGCAATAATGCTGCTGATCAGTACCAGAACCATAACTAAAGCAATGATTCTTCCTTTCTTCATTTACTCCTCCTCAGCAAATTTTAGTCCGACAATTCCTCAATGTACCTTTTGAAATTTATCACCCCCTTTTTATTGGATATCTACCCTTAAATTTGATTTTGTCAAAGTAAATAGTTCATATGTTTAGAATATTGAGTATTGGAGAAAGACCCTTGGCTTCACGCTCTTCACTGGTAGAAGGTTATTTGGTTGGCCGCTATATGCCGCCAATTTGAGTCTGGAGAATATCAGGCGATTATTTGGGCCATCTTTATCTTTTCCCCTGGTTTATCTCCTTTCGCTGAATGCTTAAGATTTTCTTAGTTACTTATATACAGACGAAAGGCCAGTATCGCCTGATATTGAATTGTAGAATTATGACATTATTATAACACAGGCTGTCAAG
>CAYFVI010000280.1:0-4551 GCA_964346525.1 uncultured Dehalococcoidaceae bacterium | reverse complement strand
AGCGATGATTCACGCCTGATATGTTCCACGCCGGCGGTGCTGGTCATGATGATGCCGCAGTTCTTGAAGTCCACCGTCCGGCCGTGGCCATCGGTCAGGCGCCCGTCATCCAGAAGCTGGAGCAGGCTGTTGAAGACCTCGGGATGCGCCTTCTCGATCTCGTCCAGTAGGATAACCCGGTAGGGGCGCCTTCTGACCGCTTCAGTAAGCTGGCCCCCTTCCTCGTAGCCAATATAGCCGGGAGGGGCACCGATAAGCCGGGACACTGTGTGCCGCTCCTGGTACTCGGACATGTCCAGGCGTACCATGGCGTTTTCATCATCAAAGAGGAACCAGGCAAGGGTGCGAGCCAGCTCGGTCTTGCCCACGCCGGTCGGCCCGAGAAAGACGAAGCTGCCTATGGGACGTCTCGGGTCTTTCAGCCCGGCGCGACTGCGGCGGATAGCTTCAGAGACGGCGGTAACGGCCTCCTGCTGGTTGATTAATCGTTCGTGGATTCTCTCCTCCATATGCAGCAGCTTTTCCGCCTCGCCCTCCAGCATCTGGGAAACGGGAATGCCGGTCCAGCTGGAGATGAGCTGGGCGATATGTTCCTCGTTCACCGTCTCGCTGATTTTCTCCAGCTTGAGCCACTCGCTCTTGGCCTGATGGTATTCTTTTTCCAGCTTGAGCCTTTCCGTCTTGAGCTGCGCTGCCTGCTGGAAGTCCTGCCGCTGCGAAGCAGCTTCCTCTTCATTGGTCAGTTGTTTCAACTGCTGCTCGAGGGAGCGGATTTCCGGGGTGGCGCTTTCGGTGTCAATGCGTATCTTGCTCGCCGCCTCATCGATAAGGTCGATTGCCTTATCCGGCAGGTGCCTGTCTGAGATATAACGCTGGCTGAGGCGGGCGGCGGCCTCCAGGGCCTCGTCGGAGATTTCAATCTTGTGGTGTGCTTCGTACCGTGGCTTCAAGCCTTTCAATATCTTTATGGTAGCGTCAACGGTTGGCTCGCTCAAAAATACCGGCTGCAGGCGCCGCTCCAGCGCCTTGTCCTTTTCGATGAACTTGCGGTACTCGTCAATGGTGGTGGCACCAACGCACTGCAGCTCGCCGTGGGCCAGCGCCGGTTTGAGCATGTTGCTGGCATCGATGGCGCCCTCGGCAGCGCCGGCGCCGACCACAGTATGAATCTCGTCGATGAAGAGGATGACCTCGCCCTGGGCCTGGCGGACCTCGTCCATGACCGCCTTGAGCCGCTCTTCAAACTCGCCACGGAACTTGCTGCCCGCCACCAGAGCGCCCATGTCGAGCGCCACCACGCGTCTGCCTTTGAGAGAATCGGGGACATCATCGGCAGCGATTTTCTGGGCCAGCCCTTCGGCGATGGCGGTCTTGCCCACGCCGGCGTCGCCAACGACCACCGGATTGTTCTTGGTACGCCGGGTGAGTATCTGCATCACTCGCTTGATCTCAGCTTCACGGCCGATGACCGGGTCGAGTTTACCCTGCCGGGCGAACTCGGTCAGGTCGCGACCGTATTTCTGCAGCGAGCGGTAGCGGCTCTCAGCCCGGGCATCGGTAACCCGGTGCCCGCCGCGAAGTTGCTGCAGGACGCCGTAGACCTTTTCCTGGTCAAGGCCGACCCCCTTCAGGATGGCGGCGGCTTCACCGCCTCCGGCGACGATGGCAATCAACAGGTGCTCGGTACTGATATACTCGTCCTTCAGGCGCTTGGCCTCTTCATCGGCCAGTTTCAGCACCTGAGCCACGCGGGGAGTCGCATAAATCTGGGTCGTTTCATAAGTGGCCTTGGCAACTCTATCCAGGGCGGCTTCTATCTTCTGCTTCACCGTCTCCACTTCTATGTTAAGCTCTTTCAGGATATCACCGACCAGACCTCTTTCCTGCTGGAGTAGCGCCAACAAAATGTGCTCTACTTCCCATTGAATATGTTTATATTCAACGGCCAGTTGCTGAGAAGCAGCCAGTGCTTCCTGTGCCAGTTCCGTAAATCTTTCCTGCTTCATCTCTTACCTCCTAATCTTTTCACCTCAAATTCCAGCTTCTCCATTTCGTTCTGCATCTCGCTCATCCGCTGCATCAGGCGCAGGATGACCTCCACCCCGGCCAGGTTAACTCCCATATCCTCGACCAGCGTCTTGACCCGGCGGAGTTGCTCGATATCTCTATCCGAGTAGAGCCTGATATTGCCCTGTGAGCGTTTCGGCCCTATCAGGCCAATCCGTTCGTAGTAACGCAGCGTATAAGTGTGTGTGCCCAGAATCCGGGCGGCAACGCTGATTACATATCTCGGTTCTTCATTTTGTGCCATACAAATCCCCCTCCTTTTATCTTTGAAGCTCGCTCAGCTGTTTGAAAAGTTCCTTCTCTTTCTCTGATAACTTGGTGGGCAGAATTACGTTCACCCGGGCGAACATGTCGCCGCGGGACGAATCGCCAAGGTGGGGGATGCCCTGTCCGGCAAGGCGGAAGGAACGCCCGTTCTGTGTCTCCGGAGGGACCTTAAGTGCCAGCTTTCCTTTCATTGTGGGCACCTGCACCTCCCCGCCCAGCACCGCCACCGTAAGCGGCACCGGGACTTCCACGTACAGGTCGTCATTTCTCCGCTCGAATTGCCGGTGTGGCCTCACCGATATCACTATGTATAGGTCGCCGCTGGCGCCGCCGTTATACCCGGGCGCACCTTTGCCCGCGACGCGCACCCGCGAGCCGGTCTTTACGCCGGCGGGAATTTTGACTTCAAGCCGTTTCATGCGGGGCACCCTTCCAGCACCCTGACAGTTTGAGCAGACGGCATTTTGCCTCAGGCCGGTGCCTTGGCAGGCAGGGCAGGGCTCTTCCGACTGGAGGCTGATGGTCCGGCTGGTGCCGTGAAACGCTTCCTCAAGTGTCACCTCCACCGGCGTCTCAAGGTTCCGCCCCCGCGTCGGTCGGGTGCGCTGCGTGTAAGTGCGGGCACGCCCCCCGCCGAACAGCAAGTCATCGAAAAGGCTGCCCAGGTCTTCACCACCGAACTGAAAGCTGGCCGTCCCGCCAACGTCGCCGAAGTCCCAGCGGGGAGTCTGCTGGCGCCTCGCCTGCTCGAGCTGCTCGGCATACCGCCACTGGTCTCCGTATTTATCGTATTTCTTCCGATTTTCCTTGCTGGAGAGGACTTCATAGGCCTCATTTATTTCCTTGAACTTGGCCTCGGTTGACTTGTCCCCCTGGTTCACATCAGGATGATACTGGCGTGCCAGCCTGCGGTACGCCTGCTTTATTTCCTGCTCGCTGGCGTTACGCTTAACCCCCAGCAGTTCATAGTAGTCTTTCTTGGCCATGGCTGCTTAATACCTCTGAATAAATTATAGATGATTATATCAGTAATGTCAATAAATCTGTATAAATAATTTTTAATAAAAATAATGAAAATATTTGACAAAATAATATTAACTTTAATACAATAATAGACAGGCGAAAGGGAGAGCGGGCTCAGACCAGCTCAGCATTTAAGATAAGGACGTGAGTGCAATGAACCTGATAAGATGGGAACCGTTCAGCGAATTGATGAGTTTGCGGCAGGCTATGGACCGGCTTATGGAGGATAGTTTTGTTACACCGTCTCGCGCTTTCGGCAGACTGAATGTGGCCATGCCGGTCGATATGTACCAGACCGAGAACGAGGTGGTGGTCAAGACCGCGGTACCGGGCGTGAAGCCGGAAGAGGTTGATATCACCATCACCGGAGATACTCTCTGCATCAGAGGGGAGAAGAAGGCGGACGAGAAAGTAAAGCGGGAGGACTATATCTACCAGGAGCACCGCTACGGTGCTTTCAGCCGCACGGTAGCTCTGCCCGGTGGGCTGAACACGGCCAAAGCAGAGGCAAGTTTTGAGGATGGCGTTTTTACCTTGACTATTCCCAAATCTGAAGAAGTTAAGCCAAAACAGATCAAAGTCAAGGCTAAGGATGCCATTGAAAGCAAAAAGGAAAACAAAAAGTAATTGAATTTGGCTGAGCTGGCTGCTCTCCCTTAACGGCCTAGTACTGGTTCAAGCAATTTATTCAGCCGCCCGGGTATAGATATCCAGAAATTGGGCCAATATCCGGGCCGTGGCCCCCCAGATTACCCTGCCTCGATAATTATAGCGATATACGGTGACCGTTTTGCTGCCTCTCAATTCCTGGCGTGAGCGACCGATATTCATCAGCGTGGTTATCGGGGCTTCAATTATTTCCTCGGTCTCATGACCGTCAACCTTGAAATCATATGGCCAGGGGATAAAGGCCAGAAACGGTGTGATTTTGTAGTTTGTCTTGACGCTGGACACGTCGTCCAGCTCGCCGAGAATCTCCACAGCATCGGGACTCAGATTTATTTCCTCGGCGCTCTCCCGCAGAGCGGTGTTGAGCAGCGTTTCATCATGTTCTTCGTAGGCGCCGCCGGGAAATGATATCTCCCCCTTGTGCTTCTCCACCCGCTCCGTGCGCTTGATGAACAGGATGTGATACTGCCCGCCTTTCTCGTAGATGGGCACCAGCACCGCGGCGGGGGTCTTTTTCGGGTCGGC
>CAYFVI010000279.1:0-2628 GCA_964346525.1 uncultured Dehalococcoidaceae bacterium | reverse complement strand
CTTCACCGCAGTGGTGGCGAAAAAGTCTCTTTGAGGCGGGCAGGGTATAGCGTATTCACCTTGACAGCCATCAAGCGGGCGACTTAAAATAACCCTAGTGCTGCCTCGCATTCCATCGTCTTTCTGGGAAAGGGGGAAATATAGCCATGGCACAGGAGAGCCCGGCCAAGATAAAAGTCGATGAAGTACAGCAGGTCTGCCTTGTGGTCAAAGACCTGAAGAAAACCATAGAGGCTTACTGGAACATTCTGGGCATTGGCCCCTGGGCGGTATTTGAGTTCGGCTCCGGGAGAGTTCCCAACTTTCAATACTACGGCAAACCGGCCCATGCCAGATATCGCGGTGCCATAGCCCAGTGCGGGCCAATCGAGCTGGAAATTTTTGAAACCATTGAAGGGCCATCGGTTTATCAGGATTGGATTGATGAGCATGGCGAAGGGCTTCACCATTTGAAATTCGTTCCCAAAGATGTGGTCAAGACGGAGAAGATACTGAACGATATGGGTTTCCCGACGGTTCTGGGCGGGGGTTCAGGCAGCTATCGGTTTGCCTACTTCGATATCAAGCCGCTGCGCTGTTTCTGGGAGATAAGCACTCGAAATCGCAGCGACGGCCCGCCGCCGGGGGCCACCTTTTATCCTGAAGACCCGAAGGCGGAAAGCCCGGCTAAAGTCAAAATCCCCGGCATCAAACAGGTGGGCATCGTGGTGAAGGACGCGATACAGTCGGCGGAGAACTACTGGCAGATACTGGGCATCGGCCCCTGGGAGATTCGAAACTGGGGAAATCAGGCACTGTGGGACCGCACCTATATGAGCAGGCCGGGCTGGGGCCGGGAGAGGCTGGGCCATGCTTACCTGGGCGACTTGGAACTGGAGTTCGTTCAGCCGGTGGAAGGCGAATCGATTTATCAGGACTGGATAGACCAGCATGGCGAGGGGCTACACCATCTAAAATTCCTCTGCGGCGACATCGATGAGGTTACCAGACTGCTGGCCGAACAGGGATTCCCCAGCATCCAGAGCGGGCATTTCGGCGACCCGAAGCAGAAAGCCGGCGGCTTCAATTATATCGATATTCCACCGCTTCATTGCATCTGGGAGCCGGTACACAAACCGAAGAGTCTACCCATAGAGCCGATAGCTCGAATTCCGGCAGAATAGAAGAATGCTTTTTAGAATAGAGGAATCCTTTACTTATTGGAGCCGGACATTTAACAAGCTCATTTGAACGGTTGTACTTACGGGCTCGTAGCTCAGCGGCAGAGCGACCGGCTCATAACCGGTTGGTCGCAGGTTCGAATCCTGCCGAGCCCATAAAAAACGTTACTCCGAACTGCTTTCAACGCAAACCAGTACAGGCAAAGCTCGTATATATAATAAATAAAAGGTTCCAGCATGCAGCGTAATAAATGTCAGATTTTAATCGTAGGGGCCGGCATCACCGGCCTGACCATCGCCCGCGAGTTAGTTCAACGGGGAGCCGGGGACATCCTTATCCTGGAAAAGGAGGGTTCTCTGGGACGGCACGCCAGCGGGCGGAACAGCGGCGTCCTTCATGCCGGAATGTACTATACACCCGACACGCTGAAGGCCAAATACTGCGTTGAAGGCAGCCGTTTGATGAAGGAATTCTGCCGGAAAAAGAGACTGACGCTGCACGAGACCGGCAAGGTTATCCTGGCCACCGGCCCTGTCCAGATGGAAGCGCTGTATGAACTGAAACGTCGCGCTGACTTATGCGGCGCCCGCGCTGATATTATCGATAACAAGAAACTGCATGAATACGAACCATACGCCGCGGACAGTGAAGAGGCCTTGCACTCGCCGGACACGGCGGTGATAAAACCGCTGGAGGTATTGCAGGCACTGGAGGCCGAGCTGGTGGAGTCGGGGAGGGTCACCGTTTGCTACGGGACACGTTTCATTGACCGTACCGGAGATAACCAGGCACGGACCTCCAGGGGAGTCATCAAGTTCGAAAAACTGCTCAACGCCGCCGGCGCTTTCGCCGACCATATTGCCCACCAGTTCGGTCTGGCCACGGAATACAAGTTGTTGCCTTTCAAAGGGACCTACAAACAGCTTGCCCGCGACCGTTCCTTTCTGGTGCGGAGCAACATTTATCCCGTTCCCGACCTGCGCACCCCTTTCCTGGGCGTTCATTTCACCAGGAGCGCTGACGGCGAGATTCTGGTGGGGCCGACCGCCATGCCGGCGTTCGGGCGGGAGAACTACGGCATTTTGAGCGGCTTTGGCCGGGAGACGCCCTCCATCCTGCTGCGCGATGCCATGCTTTTATTTCTGAATCCTTCTTTCCGCCAGGTTGCCCGGACCGAGCCCAGAAAATATCTCAAGAGATTTGTATTTAAAGAGGCCAGAAAACTGCTGCCGGAGTTGAAACAGTCGGACATCATAGAGTCGGACCACGTTGGCATCCGCCCTCAGCTAATTCACTGGCCCAGCAAGCAACTGGTCATGGACTTTATCGTGCGCGACGACGGCGTTTCCCTGCATATCCTTAACCCGATATCGCCGGCGTTTACCACCTCTCTGGCCTTTGCCAAGGACATGGCCAATAAGTTGCTGGGGCAATAGTTTTACATAATAATTATTTTTCAGGTGGAGG
>CAYFVI010000278.1:0-1931 GCA_964346525.1 uncultured Dehalococcoidaceae bacterium | reverse complement strand
ATGACCTTCGGCGGGGAGTACCGGGGCGGTGACCCGGCCGCACACGGCCACGAGGGCCATAACAACCAGCCCCACGAATCACCCAAGGTGATGACCATACCTCTGCTGGTTCTGGCCGTGCTCTCCATATTCTCCGGGCTGTGGAACGTGACCGGGCATTTCGGTGCCTTTATGGGGCACGGGGAAACACACGGCTTCTTTGAAGGGTTGTTCCATCCCTTCACACAGGCGCTCCCCTGGCTCTCGCTTATCCTGGCCGGAGCCGGCATCCTGCTCGCCTACGCCATTTACAGTAAATCCTGGCTTTCTGCGGAACGCATCGGCAGCATGTTTAAACCGCTCTACACCCTTTTCTACCGGAAGTACTGGCTTGATGAGATTTATGAGAACCTCATCGTCAAAAATGCCCTATTCAAGGGGCTTTTCGCCGCCTTTGAGCAGTTCGATAACAAAGTCGTGGACGGAGCGGTCAACGGGGTGGCCGAAAGCGCTATCGCCAGCGGCCGGGCCGTCCGATACGCCCAGACGGGACAGCTGCAGCTTTACGGTCTGTTCATCGGCATCGGCATACTGGCGATTGTCTTCGTTATTTACTTTTTTGGTTAAAAAGAGGAGTCTACATTGCTGGGTTCGGGCTATCTGACAACGATACTCTTCCTGCCCGCGGCAGGGGCAGTGCTCATTGCCTTTGTACTTGCCAGCCGCGACCGGCTGATAAAGTGGACGGCGGCCCTATTCACCTTCGTACCGCTGGCCCTGTCCCTCATCCTCTTCGCCCTGTTCGACCGGTCGCTGGAAGCCGCCGGTTTAATCCAGTTCGAGGAAAAAGCGCTGTGGATTGCCCCCATCAAAGCCTACTATCATCTGGGGGTGGATGGTCTGAGCCTGCCGCTGACCGTGCTCACCGCCTTTCTCGGCTTTCTGGCAGTGCTCATCTCATGGAAAATCCACCTGCGGGTACGCGAGTACTTCGCCTGGCTGCTGCTTCTGGAGACGAGCATCCTCGGCGTCTTCCTCTCTCTCGACCTACTGCTCTTCTTCATCATGTGGGAGATAGAGGTCATCCCGATGTACTTCCTGATAAATATCTGGGGTGCGGGACGTAAGGAATACTCGGCCATCAAGTATGTGGTGTACACCCTTTTCGGCAGCGCCTTCATGCTGGCCGGCATCCTGAGCCTGTATTTCACCACCGACAGCCTGAGCATGGTGGAGATAGGCCGGAGCGGTCTGGGTCTGTTGCAGTCCATTATGCCAGCGGCACCCATCTTCTGGCTGCTGCTCATCGGCTTTGCCGTTAAATTGCCGGTATTTCCGTTCCACACCTGGCTGCCCGATGCCCATACCGACGCGCCGACGGCGGTCAGCGTCATGCTGGCGGGTGTGCTCATCAAGATGGGCGGCTACGGCATGATACGCCTCTGCGTGACCATGTTCCCACCGGTGGCACAGCAATTTGCCATCATTCTGGTCATACTGGCGATAATAGGTGTTCTTTACGGGGCTGCGGTTACCATGCGCCAGACCGACTTCAAGCGACTCATCGCATACAGCAGCATCAGCCATATGGGCTATGTTCTGCTGGGTATCTTCGCCCTAGGCAAGGTGAGCCTGGTCGGCGCGGCTCTCCAGATGTTCAGCCACGGGCTGGTCACCGGTCTGCTCTTCGCCATGGTGGGTCTGGTGATGCACAACACCCACGAGCGCGACCTGCGCAAGTTTGGCGGCCTGGCACGGCAGTTGCCGATTATTACCGTGGTCTTCTCCCTCGCCGGTCTGGCTTCACTGGGACTGCCCAGCACCAGCGGCTTCGCCGCCGAGTTCCTGGTTTTCGTCGGCAGTTTTTCCTCTACCCTAGTGCCCGGAATACAGATATACACCATCCTCGGCGTGCTCGGCGTGGTGGTTACTGCCGGCTACATCCTCTGGAT
>CAYFVI010000277.1:0-8420 GCA_964346525.1 uncultured Dehalococcoidaceae bacterium | reverse complement strand
TCAGCGTTGCTCGAAGGCAGAAGCAGCAGCAAGCCATCGCTGCCGATGCCGAAGTGGCGGTCGCACATGGTTATTGCCAGCTTTGACCAGTCCCGCCTTTCTTCGCTGGTCTCCACCAGAACAAAATCATTTCCCGTGCCCTGTAACTTGGTGAACTTCATTTTTTCGTACCCGCTATAAGTGGTTCCCTGTTGTTGAGCTTGCCTTCCAAGAAGCTGGACACAAGCGCCTCTATTTCCGCCTCTTTAACCCGAGCTATATCGAACCAGTGAATCCGTTTATCATCCAGACGGAACCAGGCGTACTGATGGCGGACAAACCGGTGCGTCTCGTATTTTATCTGCTGTACCGCGTCCTCCAGACTTATTTCTCCCCTGAGAGACATGGCTATCTGCTTGTAGCCGATGCTGGACAGGGCTGGTAAATTAAAATCATACCCCATATTGACCAATTTTTCCACTTCGGCGACCAGGCCCCGCCCTATCATCTCATCCACCCTCTCATCCACCCGCTGGTACAGTTCTTTCCGCCCAGCGGTAAGCCCAATCATCAACGTGCGGTAAGGCTCAGCCTTCCTGCTTTGAAGTTGAGAGAAAGCCGTGCCTGTCCGGCGGTGCACCTCTAGCGCCCTTATCACCCGGCGCACATTTCGCGGGTCAATCTTCTGCGCTGCTGCCGGGTCAATTTCCATCAATTCCCGGTAGAGACTCCGGGCTCCATCATCGGCAACCTTTTTCTCCAAATGGCGCCTTAGCGCGGGGTCCGGTTTGGCCTCTGGCAACCGCCACCCTTCCAGCACCGCCTTTAAATACAGCCCGCTGCCACCGACCAGAAAAGGCAGTTTATGGCGCTGCTGAATAACTTCGATAGCGTCGAAAGCTAGTTTCTGATACTGCGCCAGACTGAAATCCTGGTCCGGCTCGACGATATCGATTAAGTGATGTGGGACAAGCGCCCGGTCCCGCGGGTCAGGCTTGGCAGTGCCGATATCCATATAACGGTATATCTGACGGCTGTCGGCACCGACGATTTCGCCGTTAAACTTCCGGGCGAGATGGAGAGATATTCGGCTTTTGCCAACGCCGGTCGGCCCGACTACTGCAATTAAAAAGCTCATTTTTGCTGTTTGATTACGCATGTCTGATTGACGATGCTGATAAATTCACTGGCTTTGAGGCTTGCTCCTCCAACCAGAGCCCCGTCTATTTCCGGCTGCGGTATGAACTCGGCGACGTTGGCCGAGCTAACGCTGCCGCCGTAGAGTATGCGTGTCTCCTGGGCAGCCTTTTCCCCGTATGCCTTGGCGATATTACGACGGATAAAGGCGATAGTCCGGTTGGCCTGCTCGCCAGTGGCTGGCTTGCCGGTGCCGATGGCCCAGATCGGTTCATAGGCAACAGCCAGACCATTGAGGGCTTTCACGCCGTCCAGAGATGAGTTCAACTGCTCGATCACCACTTCCTCAGTTCTGCCCGCTTCATTCTCCTCCAGACGCTCGCCGATGCATAAGATTGGCTTGAGGCCTGCCTTCGACGCCGCTACCATCTTTTTATTGACCATGTCTCCGGTCTCGTGGAAATACTGCCTCCGCTCCGAGTGCCCGATGATGACATACTCGCAGAGGTCGGCCACCATTACCGGTGAAATCTCACCCGTGTAGGCGCCTTTTTCCTCAAAGAAAAGGTTCTGCGCCCCCAGTTTTACGCTGCTGCCTTCGAGCAGCCCTTTCACCGCCGCCAGTGACACAAATGGCGGGCAGACCACGCTTTCCACGCCTATAACCTTCTCAAGCTCGTCTTTCATCGCTTTCACCAGTTCCAGAGCTTCCGCTACCGTGGTATTCATCTTCCAGTTGCCCGCAATCAATGGCATTCGCATCCTTCTCTCCTCAATCAGTCTCTATTTTCTATCCAGCAGTGCCTCCACGCCCGGCAACTTCTCCCCACTCAGGAACTCCAGAGAAGCCCCACCTCCCGTGGAAACGAAAGTCATCTTCCCGGCCAGGCCCAGATTGCTCACCGCCTCGGCAGTGGAGCCGCCGCCGATAACCGTTATTGCCTCGAGTCCAGCCAGGAGCTTCGCCAGTTCCTGCGTTCCCCGGGCGAACCTGGAAATTTCAAATATCCCCACCGGGCCATTCCAAAAAATCGTCCGGCATTTTCGCAGCCCCCGGCTGAAGTCGTTAATGGTCTGCGGTCCCATGTCCACGATTCTCTTTTCCTGCGGTATCTTTTCCACCGGCACAACCTCAGTTTTCGCCTTGTCGCTGACTTCGTCAGCTACCACAACTTCAGCCGGCAGCATTAAATTAACCTTCTCCCTTTGCGCCAGTGCCATTAAACTATTCGCTGTCTCCAGCATATCCGCCTCGATTAAAGACCGGCCTATTTCATAAGACTTGGCCTTGAGAAAAGTGGCTGCCATGCCACCACCCACCATGACGTAATCCACTTTAGACATCATGTTTTCCAGCATGGTCACCTTATCGCTTATCTTGGCGCCACCAAGCAAAGCCGCAAAGGGCCGCGCCGGATTCTCCAGTATCCTGCCCAGGGTTTCCACTTCTTTTTGCATCAGGAAGCCAGCCACTGCCGGCAGAAATTTGACGATAACCGATACTGAAGCATGTGCCCGGTGTGCTGCTCCAAAGGCGTCGTTGACATAGACATCGCCCAAACGGGCCAGCGCCCTGGCAAAGGATTCATCTCCGGCTTCCTCTCCCGCGTGAAAGCGCAGGTTCTCCAGCATGAGAACATCGCCGGCTTTCATCGCTGCCACCATATTCTCAGCATCAGATCCAACGCAGTCCGCGGCTATCGCTACCGGCTGCCTGATAATTTGAGATAGGCGCTTGGCAACCACGCCCAATCTCAGTTCTTCAACTGCTTTTCCTTTGGGGCGGCCCAGATGGGACATCAATATTACCTTCGCCCCATGCTTCCTTAGGTATTCGATTGTCGGCAGAGCAGCACGGATGCGGTTGTCATCGGTTATCTCTCCCGTTTTCTCATCTAAAGACACGTTGAAATCAACGCGGACCAGAGCCCTTTTGCCCCTCACCTCTATATCTTCCACCGTCATTTTAGGCATCATCTATACCGCAAACCTTAACATTCAATATCAGGGGGGATAAAACCGCTATGTTTCCACCGCCACATCTTCACCATCTAATTCAAACTAACCTACGGTTTTTGCTTTACTTTTCCTGACAGAGCTCTTGCCAGCTTTGTAGCCGGGAAACATAGATAAAATCTGGCGGGTTATCCCTTTGGCATCCATTCCATATTTGGCGCGAAGAGCGGCCTGAGTACCCTGCTCCACAAACTCGTCCGGAATGCCGATGATTTTCACCGGTATCTCATCATTGTCTGTGTCTTGCAGTAATCTGACCACCTGACTGCCAAAGCCACCGCTCGATGTGTTTTCCTCAACGGTAACCAGTCGCGGGATACGATTCTTCAGACTGGAGAGCAATTCAATATCAAGCGGCTTGACAAAACGCGCGTTGATGACGGCTGCCTTTATCCCTTTTTCTGCCAGCTCATGGGCAGCTTCAAGGGCCGGTGCCACGGTGACGCCGACGGCCAGTATAGCGACATCGCTGCCTTCACGTATCACTTCCCATTTACCAATCTGTATTTTATGTAAAATTGTTTCCAGAGGCACTCCCAGCCCCTGCCCGCGCGGATAGCGTATAGCCATCGCCCGGCCGGAGTTAACCGCCGTATAAAGCAGGTGCTGCAGTTCGTTTTCATCCCTCGGAGCGGCTACAATCAGATTGGGAACGAGCGTCAGGTAAGAGAGGTCAAATGTCCCCTGGTGCGTCTTGCCATCGTCGCCGACGATGCCGCCGCGGTCAATGGCGAAAACGACGGGCAGGTTCTGAAGGCAGACATCATGTATGACCTGGTCAAAGGCGCGCTGCAAGAAGGTGGAGTAAATGGCGACAATCGGGACAAAGCCCTGCGTGGCCAGACCGGCGGCAAAGGTCACCGCATGCTGTTCGCAAATGCCGACATCAAAGACGCGCTGCGGGAATTCGGCAGCCACAATGCTCAGGCAGTTTCCCTCCGGCATGGCCGGCGTTATGGTCACTATCCGAAGGTCGTCGCGGGTCAGACGAAGCACCGTCTGCGCAAATACCTCGCTGTAGGTGGGTATGCTCTGATTGCTGACACGCTTAGCCGGTACACCATGAAAATAAACCGCGTTGTTCTCAGCGGGACCATAGCCTTTGCCCTTGACGGTCATAACGTGAATAAACGTCGGCTTCAGATGGTATTCCTTGGCCTGGCGCAGCGCACGTTCCAGTTCCGCCGTGTTATGCCCATCAATAGGACCGATATAGGCGAAGCCCAGTTCCTCCCAGAGCATGGTCGGCAGAAGCAGTCCCTTGAACCTGCCCCTGGCCTGCTTGCCTACCTCCCATACCATTTCGCCCAGCGGCAGCGCCTTCAATAGCCGGTGACCTTCTTCTTTCGCCCAGCGATAGCGCGGGTCAAAACGCACCCGGTTGAGCATTTTAGCCAAGCTGCCCACCGTAGGGGAAATCGACATGCCGTTGTCATTGAGAATTACGATTAATCTTGAGCCCAGATGACCAACATGATTCAGCGCCTCAAGAGCCATGCCGCCCGTTATCGCTCCGTCGCCGATTACGGCCACGATATTGTTATCATCACCTCGAAGGTCGCGGGCAATAGCCATCCCCAGCGCCGCTGAAACTGAGGTGCTGGCATGGCCAGTGCCGAACGGGTCGTGCGGGCTCTCTTCCGGGCTGGTGAAACCGGAGAGACCGCCATACTGACGCAGTGAAGCGAAACGCTTTTTTCTCCCGGTGAGCAGTTTGTGAACGTAGCTCTGGTGACCAACGTCCCAGATAATCTTGTCCCACGGGCTGTCAAATACCCGATGCAGAGCGATGGTGAGCTCAACCACGCCCAGGTTGGAAGCCAGGTGACCGCCGGTAACTTCAATGGTATCAACCAGCTTCTGCCTGAGCTCACCGGCAAGCTGCTTGAGCTCACGCGTGTTCAGCTTCTTCAAATCGGCAGGATTATCGATCCGGTCAAGTAGTCGAGTCATCTTCCACGTTCGCATCGGTAGCTTTAGTTACCTCATACTAACAATGCTTGGAAGCTATTGTCAAGGAAGATAAGCTGGCTCTTAATCCTTGACCTTCTTTTCCTAATCGTGCTACATTTGAATTGAGACGAAATGTCCCTGTAGCTCAGCTGGACAGAGCAGCTGCCTTCTAAGCAGCGGGTCGTGGGTTCGAATCCCTCCAGGGACGCCAGCTATCCAATGTGGCACCCAATGCATCAGGAAGCGTAATTCATTTCACAGCCCTACAACTTGACCGCAGTGATTTCACCATCTATGATTTACTTAGGTGTAACCATATTCGACCGAGATACGGAACATGCGCATTCTGGTTGTTGATGATGACCCTGAGATTGTGAGCTTCATCAGGCGCGGCCTGGCCTATGAGGGCTACAAAGTCGACACTGCGTCTGACGGCTCGGAAGCGCTGGCCAAATCGCGGGAGAAAGAACCTGACCTGGTCATACTGGACATCATGATGCCCGGGATCGACGGCCTTGAGGTAAGCAAAAGGCTGCGGCAGGGGGGTGATGTCCCCATCCTTATGCTCACCGCCAAGGGAACTGTCGCGGACAGAGTATCTGGGCTGGAAAGCGGAGCGGACGATTATCTGGTCAAGCCGTTTGCCTTTGATGAACTTCTGGCGAGAGTCAGGGCTTTGCTCAGGCGTCGCCAGTCCAGAGAAGAGGAAACACTCCACTTCAGCGACCTGTCGCTGAATACGGCAACCAGAGAAGTAAAGCGGGGCAATGACCTGATAGAGCTAACTGCCCAGGAGTTTGACCTGCTGGAGTTATTCATGCGTCACCCGCGCCAGGTACTTAAGAGAAGCCTCATTTACGAGAGAGTCTGGGGGTATGACTTCGAAGGTGAATCAAACGTAATCGAAGTCTACATACGTTATCTGAGGTCAAAGCTAGAGGCTCGTGACAGGACGAGGCTGATTCATACGATCCGCGGCGTGGGATACGTCATGAAGGAGTAGGTGCATGCCGATTCGCTGGCGGCTGACTTTGTGGTTTGCCCTGATATTATGTGCCATACTGATCCTATCCGGTATTGTGCTCCATATTTTACTGCAGCGGTACCTGCTCAATCAGGTAGACGAAAATCTCAGCATCTATTCAGCGCGGGTCCACGGCACGCTTAACCCGCAGGAAATCCCCGACCCTCTGGATTACGAGGTCATTCACGCCAAATTACCCCCCATCAACGAGTTTGCCTCGCCCGGAATTTACATTCAGCTGATAGACAGAAGCGGAAACGTAGTGGTGAAATCGAGCAACCTTGGTGAGCAGGAATTGCCGGTAAATCCGTCTCTAATTTCGCAGGGTTTTGCCGGGAATGTGGCCATAGAGACGGTCGCTGCCGGTGACAGTGCCAACATCCGGATTATGGTCTCGCCACTGTATCTGAAAGACCAAGTGCTTCTCCTGGAAGTAGCCCAGTCTTCAAACCACATCGATGCGGCTATGAGCCAGGTGAGATGGGCCCTGCTGGCAAGCATTTTAGTGGCTCTCATACTGGCCTCGGTATCCGGCGGAGCCATAGTCCGCGGTGCCCTGGCACCGGTCAGCCGGATTACGCAAACAGCTCAGGACATCGAAACAAGTTCTGACCTGAGCCGACGGGTGGGCTATACGGGCTCCAGCGATGAGATCGGTGAACTGTCCACCACCTTCGACCACATGATTGAGCATCTGGACCGGGTATTTCAATCCCAGAGATATTTTGTGGCGGATGCATCACACGAACTGAGAGGGCCATTAACCGTCATCCGCGGCAACCTGGATTTGCTGAAACGCAATTTCAGCGAGGATGACAGACGCGAGTCACTAAAGGCTATTGAGCGAGAGTTAATCAGGATGTCCAAGATTGTGGATGACCTTCTCCTTCTGACTGAAGTGGAGTCAGGTCAACCGACGCAGCAGCAGGAGGTTTCTCTCAAGAACATTCTTTTGGAGGAACTGGATAGAGCGCGCACCTTAGCCGGAGAACGAAAGATTGTCGTGGAACGCCAGGAGGACCTGGTAGCAAAAGGCGATGCGCAGAGGTTGAGACATTTACTGGCGAATCTGGTTGACAATGCCATAAAATATACCCCGGAGTCCGGCACAGTTACACTCTCCCTGTTTCAAGATAATTCATGGGCTTGCCTGGAAGTGTCTGACACTGGCATCGGGATTTTCCCTGAGCACCTGCCTCACATATTCGACCGCTTCTATCGCGTTGACAAAGCCCGGGCCCGCACCGGCGGTGGCATCGGCCTGGGTTTGGCCATAGCAAAGGGCATAGCGGAACAGCACGGCGGCAAGCTCGCGGTGACCAGCCAGCCGGGCAAAGGAAGTAAATTTACCCTCCGGTTAAAACTCTAATCGTATTCTAAGCTTCTTTTAACCCTCCTTTAAGAAGTCTGTGGCACCATAGATAGTGGATGAGAAGATAGCATCTGTGGTGCCTTCTCTTTTCAAGGTAGTTTTAATGAGCAAGCCCAAATTATTAATAGTTTCTGCAGCTGTGGTTGGCACAATAGCGGTGATACTTGGATTCCTCCTCTTCTCCAAAGGAACGGAGGAGAGCGAAGCGCCGCAGCCAGTCATGGTTGAAGAGGATTCCATAGGCCTGGGAATCAGTTATCTCCCGGTCACTCGAGGACTGTCAGAGTACTATGGACTAGGGGTGGATTATGGTGCTCTGGTTACCGAGGTAACCCCGGGAAGCCCTGCTGACCAAGGTGGAGTAAAGACAGGGGATGTCATACTGAGTTTTAACAACGTCACACTGGAGCCGAAAGCCCAGCTCCTGGGTATGATGATGGCCTGTCCTGCTGGCAACACGGTAACACTGGAGGTTTGGAGGGAAACTGGGGTTCAGGTGATAAAACTTTTTCATGGGGCGAGATAGAAGGAACCAATGAATGAGCCAAAGTTCACCGATTCAAATTCTCATCTTGGATTAAGCATACGTTAATGGTGGTCTAAGGTTTGTCCAGTAGTATTATCAGGAGAAGAACAGGCTAGGAGAAAAAATGGAGGAATTTCTGCAGAGTTACGGCGCATTGATTTTCCTGGGGCTGCTCTTTTCGTTGATGCTGTGGGGACATGTTCGAGGGCATGGCGCGGGCTGCTGTGGAAGCGGGCATCAGCATGAAGCCGAGACGCAAAAGAAAGATGAACAGGGAAACCATCAAAGCAGAGGCTGTCACTAGGTCTGGTGAGGAAAGGGGGAAACAATGCTGAAACTCAAAAGCTGCCCCAGATGTAAAGGAGACATTATTATTGACCGGGACCACCTCAGCTGGTATGAACAATGCATCC
>CAYFVI010000276.1:0-6496 GCA_964346525.1 uncultured Dehalococcoidaceae bacterium | reverse complement strand
CCCACCACCACCTGTTCGCCAGAATCCACCGCCTTCTGATGGTCGTAAGCGGAGCGCCTTATCTCTCTCTGAATATACCCTCTTTTAATCGCCTCCAGTGCCCCACCCATTCCGTCAATGGTGGCGATATACTTCTGGACACCTTCCTCTACCCGGTTGGTCAGCCATTCCATGTAATATGAACCGCCCATGGGGTCGACCGTATCGGCGACACCGCTCTCGTGGGCGATTATCTGCTGGGTTCGCAGGGCCAGTTGTACCGCCTCCTCGCTGGGCAGGGCCAGCGCCTCGTCATACGAGCAGGTGTGCAGAGACTGGCAGCTGCCTAGGACCGCCGCCAGCGCCTGTATGGCTACCCTCACCACATTGTTGAGCGGTTGCTGCTCGGCCAGAGTACAGCCGCCGGTCTGAACGTGGAATTTGAGCATCATTGACCGTTCATTTTGGGCACCGAAACGCTCCTTCATAATCTTTGCCCAGACGCGACGCAGTGCCCGGAATTTGGCCACCTCTTCACAGAGATTGCTAAAAGCGGCCAAGAAAAAGGAAAAGCGCGGGGCAAAAGAATCAACATCCATTCCCCGGTCAATCATGGCCTGCACATAAGCAATCCCGTTGGCCAAAGTAAAGGCGGCCTCCTGAATGGCGGTCGCCCCAGCCTCGCGCATATGGTAGCCGCTAATGCTAATCGAGTTCCATTTCGGCATATTTTGTGCGCAGTAGCCGCAGATATCTGTGGTCAGCCGCATTGAGGGTTCGGGAGCAAAGATATAGGTATTTCTGGCCACATATTCTTTCAGCAGATCATTCTGAACGGTTCCCATAAGCTGGTTCTGCGCCGCGCCCTGTTTCTCCGCCGCCGCGATGTACATGGCCAGTATAATGGGAGCCGTGGCATTGATGGTCATAGAGGTACTCACCTCACCGAGCGGGATACCACCCCAGAGGTCTTCCATATCCTGTAATGAATCAATGGCCACGCCAACGCGGCCCACCTCGGGCAGTGCCAGAGGATGGTCTGAATCATAGCCCATTTGAGTCGGCAGATGAAAAGCGACGCTGAATCCGGTCTGTCCCTGCTCATAGAGGTATTTATAACGCCTGTTCGTTTCCTCCACGGTGGCGAAACCCGCATACTGACGCATGGTCCATAGCCTGGTACGATAACCGGCCGGCATTATGTTCCGGGTAAAGGGGTATTCTCCTGGCAGGCTGGCATCGATTTCGTCTTCCGGTATTTCATCCGCGGTGTATACCCTGCCAACCACGGTTCCATCAACGGTGGTCTTGAATTCCTTTTTCCTATCCTTCAGCTCTGCCACAGCCGTACAACCTCCTTACCGCCGTATTTTTCCGCCTATAATAATAACGCGGCAAGATGATATTTTCAATGATAAATTTGACGGTCAATTTCAGGCAAGAGAGTTTTCAATAATGCCACACATCGAATAATTTCTTTAAAATTTCACGATGATGCTGTTAAATACAGCATGGCACGAAAGGAGGAGTATTCTGGAGCTATATAGAGTATATGGCCATATTATACCTGTTATTCAGGTATGAGGTAATATAATGGTTTATTCTTCCATTTAAGCCGATTTATTTGGATTTTTTTCCTTTGACTTATCATTTTCTGTTTGTTAAAGTACACTAGCTTTCCAATCCTACAAGCATAATATGAAGTTTAACGATACTTGTAAGGAGGTCAGGTAAGGTTTCAGCCTAGCGGCTGTTACTTTAACCTCATTATATCCGGAGGAATTATCCCCAGCAGATTCCTCCGCCTTTCATTCCCCGATATTGAATACCAAGTAATACTATGTCTCATAAAAACTATAAGATACGCTGCCAAGAGGTGTGGAAAATCTTCGGGCCCAACCCGGATAGCGTCTTCGATTTAATCGAAAACGGTGCCTCCAAGCAGGATCTTATGGAACAGACAGGCCATGTTATCGCCATACGGAATGTTTCCTTCGAAGTTCAGGAAAACGAGGTATTCGTTGTTATGGGGCTTTCCGGAAGCGGCAAGTCCACACTGGTGCGCTGCATCAATCGCCTCATGGAACCGACCAAGGGTTCCATCTACATTGACGATACCGATATCGCTAATATGAATAACCAGGAACTCAGGGAGCTGCGCCGGCACCGCTTAAGTATGGTTTTCCAGAACTTCGGCCTTTTACCGCATCGTTCGGTTTTCGACAATGTCGCTTTCGGGCTGGAAGTGCGGGGGGAGAGGAAAGAAGCGCGGTACAAAAAGGTTCAGGAAGCGATAGAACTGGTGGACTTGAAAGGCTGGGAGAGAAGCCGTATAAATGAGCTGAGCGGGGGTATGCAACAGCGGGTGGGCTTTGCTCGCGCTCTGGCGGTCGGCTCGGAGATATTGCTGATGGACGAGCCCTTCAGCGCCCTTGACCCGCTTATCCGCCGCCAGATGCAGGAGGAATTCTTGAATCTGCGCCAGCAGTTGAAGAAAACCGTGGTCTTTATCACCCATGACCTCCTTGAAGCTCTCACCCTGGGCGACCGCGTCGCCATCATGCGGGATGGAGAGATAGTCCAGCTGGGTACGCCGGTGGAAATCGTCACCAGCCCATCAAATGATTATGTACGCGAGTTCGTCAAAGACGTGCCGCGCGGCAAAGTGCTGCCGATCCGCGATCTCATGGAGGAACCTCAGGTAGTCATCACGGAAGAAAAGCCAATTGCGGCAGCCATCGGGGAAATGGAGAAGAAAGAGGTCGACTTTGCCTTCGTTGTGGATAGCACCGGCATATTCAAGGGTGTCCTGAGCAAAGAACATGCCATCGCGGCCAGAGATAGCGGTCCGGTTAAAGCGGGCGAAATAGCGGAACGGGAATGCCCCACCGCTTTGCCCAACGAAACCCTCGAGCAC
Organism: uncultured Dehalococcoidaceae bacterium; assembly: GCA_964346525.1. Taxonomy (GTDB): domain Bacteria; phylum Chloroflexota; class Dehalococcoidia; order Dehalococcoidales; family RBG-16-60-22; genus E44-bin89. The sequence goes on along the minus strand of CAYFVI010000276.1, from coordinate 3,600 downwards.
TGCTTACAGCTGGTAGCAGAGTGTGATACCCCTCTGGCTGTCCTCGATGAAGCGCAGCGCCTGCAGGGTATGGTCACCAGAACAACCATCATCCAAGCCACAGGCAGTAACAGCTCAGAAGAGAAACGCTAGTCTGTCAGAATCGAAATATGCAGATACTCGCTGTGCTTTCATTCATACATACGCAAGGATAATGAAAGGATAAAATCTGATGCTGGATTTCCCCGAAGTATGGGATTTCGGTTGGGAAGTAATTAAATTCATAGACGGGGTGGTTGACTGGGTCGTGATCAACTGGGACCCGTTTTTCTCGGCTATCAACAGCGGTATTCTTCAAGTCCTGCTGCCATTTGAAAGATTCCTGCTGCTGATTCCCTGGTGGGTATTCATCATCTTAATTGGCATTATCGGCTGGCGTGCTGCCGGATGGAAATTCAGCATCGTCGCGGTAGCGTTCCTCGTTGTGATGTCCTTCCTCGGCCTGTATGACCTGACCATGAGCACACTGGCCATCGTCCTTACCGCCACCCTGATATGCGTCGTCCTGGGTCTGCCACTCGGGGTAGCCGCCGCCAAGAACAACCGCTTTGATAACTGGCTCCGTCCCATCTTGGACGGGATGCAGACCATGCCGAGCTTCGTTTACCTCATTCCCGCGCTGATGTTGTTCGGACTGGGCAAAACGCCGGCGGTCATGGCGACCACAATTTACGCCATTCCACCCATCATACGCCTCACCAATCTGGGCATACGGCAGGCAGATGCCGCGGTCGTCGAGGCTGGCAGGGCTTTCGGTGCCACCGCCTGGCAGCTCCTGCGCAAGATTCAGATACCGCTCGCTATGCCGACCATCCTGGCCGGGTTAAATCAGACCATTATGATGGCTCTGGCCATGGTCGTTATCGCTTCCATGATTGGTGCCAAGACCTTGGGAACAGAGGTTCTCAACGGCATCGCCCGCGTTGAGGTCGGCCGGGGCTTTACCGGTGGCATCAGCATCGTGTTCACCGCCATTATCCTGGACCGTATCAGCCAGGGATTTGCCAGAAAGGAACGCAGGGTTATGGCAAGATAACGCCAGCACCTGCGCTTCCAGCAGCCAGGATTATAACTGAAAGGGGGTGTCTGAATTCAAAGGTAAAAGATAGATGTTTTCGTTAACTGACAGGTTGCGTTCAAGCAACTTGAGAAACTATATCAGGAGGGAAAATGAAGAGAATCAAGTTACACTGGAAACGAGGCATACTGGTTCTGGCCGTGCTGCTGCTCGCGGTAACCATGGTAGTCGGCTGCGGGCCCAAGGAGAAACCAGTCATCAAGCTCGGTGACACTCAGTTTGAGTCTCTCTGGATAATCAATGCGGTCTTTGAGTACATCGCGGAGAACGGCTACGGCTATCCGGTGGAGACCATTGAGATGACCACGCCCATCGCCGAAGTATCCCTGTCCACCGGTGAGATAGACATCTGGGTGGAACTCTGGGAGCAGAACTGGAAGGATACTTACGACGAGTACATAGCCGAGGGGAAAATCGAGAACATGGGCCCGGTCTACGAGGGCGGTCCGCAGTTCTGGGTTGTCCCGCAATGGGTGGCTGACGAGTACAACATAAAGACGGTCTCAGATATGAAGGACCACTGGGAACTGTTTAAAGATCCCGAAGACCCGAACAAAGGCGCCTTCGTCAGCTGTATCGTCGGCTGGGAATGCGAGGAAATCAACGAAGTAAAGATGGAGGCCTACGGGCTCACCGAGCACTACAACATAATTGCCCCCGGCAGCTCCGGTGCCCTTGACGCCGCACTGATTGGTGCACAGAAGAAGGGGGAACCGATCTTCGGTTACTACTGGGCACCCACCGCCATCATGGGCATGTATGACTGGTATATCCTCGAGGAGCCTGCCTACGACCAGGAGGTCTGGGACAAGATAACCGCCGCCAGAACCGATAAAAGCCTGAGGCCCCTTGACGAAGCCTGCGCCTACGAGACCCTTCCCACCAACAAGGGCATCAACCCGCAGCTGCGCGACAAAGCGCCCGAGCTCGTCGATGTCATGGATAAAATGGAGCTCGGCCTTGACGCCATCAACAAGGTAGCCGCCTGGTCCGTGGAAAATGAGGTCCAGGACTATGCGCAAGCTGCCGTCTACTACCTGGAGAACTGGGAAAGCACGTGGAAGACGTGGGTTACCGACGATGCCTACAATAAGATAAAAGAGGCGCTGGCACAACCACAGTAAGCGGTTGCGTTTAAAATGCCTCCACCCCGTCTTCATTCGGGGGAGCCGGTATCGGCTCCCCCCTTTCTTCATTCTGGCATTGCCGGCCTTAAGAGGTGTAAAATAACACTATCTATGACATCCCCAGATTACGTCAGCAGGAGCGTGAGCAATGATAGTTGATGTACACACCCACGTGCCAACCCATGTCTCAGCAGTGCCGCCGGCAGAGGAAATCGTCAACCGGCAGATGAGGCCGGATAAACCGGTCCGGATAACCACAACCCATAGCGACTTCTTCAAAGCGGTGCAGAATGTAGACCGGGTCATCTCTTTCGGCATCGCCATGCCCCCGGACCGCCCCGCCGTCATCGGGGAGAGAGACGCGAAGAAGGTCAATGACGCCACCGCGGCACTGGTGGCAAAGGCACCGGAGAAAGTCATCGGTTTTATGTCCGTCTGGCCGGACGCGCCGGATTCTATTGATGAGATGGAGAGGGCCTACCACGACCTCAAGCTACGCGGGCTGAAGCTGGGGCCGAACTACCAGAACTTCGAGCCTCTGGGAGAAAACGCTCTCCGTGTCTATGCCAAGATCCAGGAATGGAATCTGCCCGTCCTGTTCCACCAGGGAACCTCTCCCATACGCGATGCGCCCCTCCGCTACGCCCACCCGCTGGTAATGGATGATATCGCCATCCGCTTCCCCGAGTTGCGCATCGTCATGGCCCATATCGGCCATCCCTGGCAGGAGGACTGCCTCGTCGTGATACGGAAACACCCGCACGTCTACGCCGATGTCTCGGGGCGGTTCTACCGCCCCTGGGCGTTCTACCACGGCCTCCGCATGGCCTACGAATGGGGAGTGATGGATAAGCTTCTTCTTGGCTCTGATTATCCCATAACTATGCCGCAGGAGGTAATGGATGGGTTACGCGGCCTGAGCGATTTTATTAAAAAACACAACCTCCCGGAGATTCCCGGGGAGCTATTGGAGCAGATAATTCATCGCGACGCTCTGACGCTGCTGGGCCTCGATTGAGGCCGGGCCGACTTAATTGACGTTCTGTGATACAATATCAAGGACAGTAGCACAAAAACATTGGAGGTGAAATGCCAGATTATGGTTAATTTTGATGAGCTAACCAGCAGCATCGTAGAAGGGCAAGTGGCCCAAGCCGCGGAACTCACGCAGAAAGCTCTGGCGGCAAAGGTGCCGGCCAAGGAGATACTGGACAAAGGTCTGTTGCCGGCGATGAATCAGGTGGGCAGCGACTTTGAAAGCGGTCAGATTTATCTGCCGGAACTGCTTATGGCCGGTGACGCCATGAAAGCTTCCATTGAGCTGCTAAGGCCCGAGCTTTCCAGCAAAGGGGCCGC
>CAYFVI010000275.1:0-1721 GCA_964346525.1 uncultured Dehalococcoidaceae bacterium | reverse complement strand
CGGCTGGCGGATATGTACACCGAGCTGGAAGCTGCCAGATTGCTCACCTATCAGACCGCTTGGCTGGCGGATAACGGACAGCCGTTCCGGACGCAGGCGGCCATGGCCAAACTGTACGCCACGGAGCTGGCCATGCGGGCATCAACGCTGGGGATTCAGGTGTTCGGCGGCTACGGCTACATGATGGACTCGCCGATGCAGCGCTACTTCCGGGATGCCAAGCTGACCGAAATTTACGAGGGGACCTCGGAAGTACAGCGCATGGTTATTTCAGCGTTCCTCTTTCGTTGATTGAAGGCCATATGTTGCAGGGAAAGACGATAGACGAGTTAAATATCGGGGACCGGGCCAGCATCAGCAAACTGATTACGGAGCGGGACGTGATACGCTTCGCCGAGCTGACCGGGGATATAAACCCGATACATATGGATAAATTTTATGCCGAGCAGTCGGTTTTCGGTGAGAGGGTTGCTCACGGCATGCTCACCGCCAGCCTGATATCGGCCGTGCTCGGCATGAAACTGCCCGGACCGGGCAATATCTACGTATCACAGAGTTTGAAATTCAGAGCGCCGGTGAAGTTCGGCGATGTCATTGAGGCGGAGGTGGAGGTGGTGGAGAAGATAGCGGAGCGAAACCGCGTCCACCTGAAGACCACCTGCCGCAATCAGGAGGGCACCGTGGTACTGGAAGGCGAGGCGATGGTCATCCCACGGAAATAATAGATCAGTCAACGGAAGGTGAGCGGTAAAATAACGGAGGCATCCATGGCGGAGAAAGAGTACCTGATGGGCAATGAGGCGATGGGGCGAGGGGCCATTGAGGCGGGGGTTAAGGTGGTGGCGGGATATCCGGGAACCCCGGCCTCAGAGGTGCTGGAGTATGTTGCCAAGTATCCTGATGTCCATGCCGAGTGGTGCATCAACGAGAAAGTGGCCCTTGAGATATGTATGGGCACCTCTCTCTGCAGCGCCCGCTCGCTGGCAGTAATGAAACATAACGGGACCAACGTGGTCCTCGATTTTCTGATGCACCTGAACTACACCGGCGTGCGCGGCGGGCTGGTGCTGATTTCTGGAGATGACCCCGGCGGCATCTCCTCGCAGAACGAGGAGGACAGCCGTATCATCACCCGTCTCGATGCCCATCTGCCGGTATTCGACCCTTGGTGTCCGCAGGAAGCCAAGGATATGGTGAAGGCAGCTTTTGAGCTTTCCGAGGAGACAGAGCTGTGCTTCGTGGTGCGGCCGGTGATGCGCGTCTGTCACGCGCGCAGCACGATCACTATGGAAGAGGTAAAAGAGGCCAAGGAGGCGTTTTTTGAGGATGACCGCTCGCGTTTCATTATGAGCGCGGTGAGAGAGGTCAAGGTTGGAGGTGCTAACCGCCCCGTGGTCCGGCACCGCTGGCTCAACGAGAAACAGCCGGTGCTGGCCAGAATCATGGAGGAAAGCCCTTTCAACCATATCGAGGAAGGTGAGGGAAAGGTCGGGCTGGTCGCCTGCGGCATTGGCTACGCCTTCGTCAAAGAGGCGGAGAAAATACTGGGGAAGAAATTCCCGATTCTCAAGCTGGGCACTTTACCTTTGCCCAAGAATAAGGTGCTCCAGTTCGCTAGGAAGATGGACAAACTGGTCGTATATGAGGACAGCGAGGCGGTGGTTGAGGGCATTCTGAAGCAGTTATTCTTTGATGAGGGGGTAAAGATGGAGGTGGTGGGG
>CAYFVI010000274.1:0-4521 GCA_964346525.1 uncultured Dehalococcoidaceae bacterium | reverse complement strand
ATTTGACGGTCGCTGAGTGCACAGATAGACGCTCACCTGCGCTCCCCAGTCGTGCAGGTAGCGTGCCGCCACCAGCCCATCCCCGCCGTTATTACCCGGTCCGACCAGAACCAGAAAATGCTTCTGCTCTATCGGCTCCAAAATTTGTCTGGCCTCCTCGGCGACGGCGCGGCCGGCATTCTCCATGAGCACGTGTCCGGGCGTGCCGCGGCGGATGCATTCCCGGTCTATCTGCCGCATCTGCTCGCTGGTGACGATTTTCATGACCAAAATTCAGTACGTTGCTTATGTGAAGTGTAGCAATAACCTGAGGGATGGTCAAGATATGGCAAGCAGGGGAGGGGGCTTTAGCCCTGGCGTGAAGCGAGCTGCTTCTCGTATTCCACCTTGCCTGCTTGGTGCATCTTTACATGTTCCTTCAGCATATCCCTGATGGGCAGGTCATAGGGACACCGTTCCTCGCATTCGCCGCACTCGGTGCACTCATCCGCTTTGATAAACGACTCGGAGAACTTGCCGGTGTACAGGCGAACGTCTGGCAGGCGCCTGGCGAGGCTGGGAAACGCCATCACATCTGAAATAGGTATTTCCGCCTGGCAAGGCTGACAGTAATCGCAGCGACGGCAGAACCTGGTGCCGAGCTCCTGCCTGATGCGCTCCATCTCCTGCTTTTCTCCGACCGTTAGCCCCTTCGGCCCCTCGAATACGCGGGCGATTTCCTCTATTTCCGGCACCCGCTCGATGCCGGGGATGAGCACAATATCGGGGAACTGGAGCAGGTATTTGATGGCCACGGTGGCATTGTCTATCATCCCCCCGGCCAGCGGTTTCATGGCGATGAAGCCAACATCATGCTGCTTGGCCAGAGATAGAAGTTCCTCCTTTCCTTCGTAGGCCATGAAGTTCAGGGGGAACATTATGGTCTCAAAGAGGTCTGTCTTCACGATATCCTTGGCGATGTCAATCTGATGAGAGGTTACGCCGATGTGCTTCACCAAGCCGGCTTTCTTGGCGTCTTCAACGGCGCCTCGCGGTCCATTCGGGTCGATGGCGGTTTCTAAAGCTTTGGTATCGCTGATATTGTGGAGCTGGTAAAGGTCTATGTAATCAACGTCGAGCCTCTCCAGGCTTAATTTAATGTGTTTCTCTACGTCTTCCCTCGCCCGGGCCTGCGACTTCGTGGCCAGGAAGATGTCCTCACGTTTTCCCTTTATTGCCTTGCCGATTCTCTCCTCGCTGGTGGTGTAACCGTTGGCCGTATCCAGGAAATTGATGCCCAGGTCAAGGCATTTCTGGACCACGGCGATGGCTTCCTCTTCGGGGACCCTCTGGATGGGGATGCCCCCGAATCCGAGCCTGGTGGCCATCATCCCGGTTCTGCCCAGTCTGATTTTTTCCATAATCCTTCTGGCCTTTCAATTGTGGATTTAATCTAGGTTCCCCTGGCGGCGGCCTTGTTGCTTATTTCCACCATGGTCTGGTAGAACTCTTCCGGCTCTTTGCCGATGGAAAGTTTCTCCATAGGGCACATATCCTCTCCATCGGCTCTCTGGATGGCGGGGACAATGCGCGTGAAGTTGAAATCAACCCCGTATTTTTCCAGCGTGTGTATGGCCAGCTCGCTGCCCAGGGGGCTGAGTACCGCCCGGCACCGCGCCTTGACGGCAAGCAGGGCAGCGGCGTTGCCGATAATCTTATCGAAGATAACCACTCTTTCATGAGCTGAGGCGAAGCGGTCAAGATACTCCATCAGTGGCAGCAGGCGGTCTTTCCGGGAGGAGAAGACAAGCTTATCACCCTCATACACGCACAGGGTATCATCGCTGGAGGTGAATTCCTCGAAAATTCGTTCGTACATTAACATATTAATTGTAAACGGATTGCCCTGCCGTTGGCAAACAGGCAATATCGTTCCGCAACCCTTGTGTCTGTCAATCAGCGGCTGATACGGAGGCCGCCGCCCTTGAGCAGGTTCTCCACCTCGGCCAGCGTTGCCCAGTTGGTGTCGCTGGGGATGGAGTGCTTCAGCGCCGAGAAGGCATTGCCGTACTTGACTCCCTTCTCCACGTCGCCGGTGAGGTAGCCGTAGATAAACCCGGCGGTGTAGGAATCGCCGGCACCAACGCGGTCCACTATCTCCACGTCATACGTCCGGTCATCGTATATCTTTCCCTCCGCGTAGGCGATGGCCGTCCAGCGATTTCTGAGCACGGATATGTCCTCGCGCAGGGTGATGCAGACCACCTCGAAGTTAAAGGTTTCGGCTAATTTTTGGGCTACTTCCCGGTAATCTTTGCCGGTGATGCCGAGCACCTTTCTGGTGTCTTCTTCCGTGGAGAGGAGGACATCGATGTACTGCATCAGCGGCTCCTGACATTTCCGGGCCTCCTCCTCCGTCCACAGCCGGGCGCGATAGTTGAGGTCGTAGCTCACCTTACAGCCCGCTTTTTTGGCGGTCTGCAGTGCCTCAGCAATGACCTGCGCGGTGCTGGCGCTGAGTGCCGGCGTGATGCCGCTGGTATGGAACCATTTTGCCCCCTTGAAGACCTCGACCCAGTTAATCTCTCCGGGCTTTATCTGGCTTATAGCGGAGCCGGTGCGGTCATAGAGGACGCTGCTCGGCCGGGGCGTGGCACCGAACTCCACAAAGTAAATCCCGTTGCGGTCGCCCTTGGTCCAGACAATATTGGAGGTATCCACCCCCTGCTCGCGGGCCTTGTTGCGTATCATTCTGCCGAGGGCATTGTCTGTCAGCCGTGAGACCCAGGCTGTACTGATGCCAAGCCGGCTCAGGTCAGCGGCCACATTCCACTCGGCACCGCCTATATTTACGTCCAGCACGTGAGTCTGCTCCAGCCGCTGGTAGTTCGGCGGAGAAAGCCGCAACATGGTCTCGCCAAAAGTAATAACATCAGCCATTTTCAACTCCTTCTGTATTATTTAATTAACCTCTCCTCGCCTGCCACACCGCTTCGCAGAATTTACGGGCGGTCTCGGTAATTACGTCCCAGTTTTTCTCGCTCACCGCCTTCCTGTCCACCAGCGATGTACCGGCGGCCACCGCCACCGCGCCGGCCTTGATGAATTCCGGCGTGGTCTGCAGGTTCACGCCGCCGGTGGGCACCAGCTTCACCTGGGGCAGGGGGCCTAAAATGTCCTTCAGGTATCCGGGGCCGCCCACCGAGGCCGGGAATACTTTGACGATGTCCGCACCGGCCTCCCAGGCGGTCAGTATCTCGGTGGGGGTGAAGGTACCGGGGATGACGATTTTGCTGTAGCGGCGGCAGACCTCGATGACCTCCAGGCTCAGGGTGGGGCTGACGATGAACTCAGCGCCGGCCAGGATGCAGGCGCGGGCCGTCTCCGGGTCGAGCACGGTGCCGGCGCCGACCAGCACCTGCTCCTTCACCGCGCTCCGGAATTCCTTGATGGCATCTATGGCGCCGGGGACAGTCATGGTCACCTCGATGGGTTTGACGCCTCCCCTGGCAATGGCCTGGCATACGTCCACCGCTTCCCGGGCGCTGCTGACTCTGACAATGGCCACCACACCACAGTCAATGATGGTCTGCAAGTTTTTCTCTTTATCGCTCATGGCTGTCCTCCATATCGGTAATCTTAAGAGGGGAATCGCAGGAATATCTTGGACTATCAGCGGCGCTTTGTCAACCGCTCCAGCTTGCGGAGCATCGCCTGCCAGTGCGTGCCGCGCCAGTAGATTCTATGGCAGACAGGACACTCCATGTACTGGGGCTGTGTTTTATAAACATAGGGCGGCACGCGGTCTTTGATTTCTTCTTTACTCTTCTCCTCCAGGGGGTGGTTACACTCAAGGCAGATGGTAAACGGTCTGGACTGGAAGTCAAGGTGCAATGCCTCAATCACCTGAATTACCTGCGACTCCACTTTGTCGCTTTCAATAAGGATGGCCTTGAGACGGCCGCTGGTGATGACGCCCCGTTTCATGAGCTGTGTGTCACGCGTCAGTATCACCCTGTTTTCCTTCAGGGCCCGGTCTATCATATAGGCGTCATCGTCACCTTCGAAGAAGACGGCGTCGTAGCCCAGCATTCTCAGCCATTTGGCCAGCTTGCCCACATTGCTGTCCACGATGAATTTTGTACTGTCTGACATCGTTTTATCTTATATGAGCGTGACAATCAGGGCAATCGCGGGTAAACCAGTAGAGCCGCTTTCCGCACCGGGGACAGCGCCCTTCCCGGTCCATCTTCTCCAGCCACTCTTCCATGCCATGGTCCTTTATGTACCGCAGCTCTTCAATTAAGTGTTCATGGTGGGAGATGCCGTCAATGATGTGGACGTGTTTGAAATCTTCCAGACGCTGGCAGGGGAAATCGGGGCATTCAAAGCACCAAGTTATCCCGTGTTCTCGGGCGCACGTCCTGAAACCATGCCGGCACTCGACACATGTCGGCATCAGATTGTCCGAGTGGCAGCCATCGCAGCGCACTTCTTCCATGGTGAAGTTCATCTCCCGGGCCCGCTTCTCCAGCTCAGCAA
>CAYFVI010000273.1:0-2646 GCA_964346525.1 uncultured Dehalococcoidaceae bacterium | reverse complement strand
CGTTTCTCCAACGGCAAACCATTTCTGAGCAACCGGGAAATCATCCCAGGAACGACAATTCAAATTCCAGGTTATATTGGGTGCTACCTGGAAGGCCGTTTTCCTTTCAGTTTCAAGAGCAAATAGAACCTCATCTAACCTGGCCTGGTGGTGAGCTTTCAGTTCCATTATCCTTTTTTTAAGGCTATGCCCTGCTTCCCGATGACCCGGCAGAACAGTATCAACTTCCAGGTCAAATATTTTATCCAGACTGGCTAAATATTCTTTGAGTGAATTTCCCATCTCGGGCCAGTACGTGATATTGGGCGTGATGTCAAAGAGAATGTGGTCTCCCGAAAGCAGCACTTTTTTATCATGCTCGTAAAGGCACATATGTCCTGGAGAGTGACCCGGAGTTTCAAGGCACCTGAATGAGTAATCTCCGATTTCGAGAACATCATCTTCCTTCAAAACGGCGAAAGCAACCTGTTGCTTCAAACCATATAGATGAAATGGATGGTTTCTTATCGCTTCCTCAAGTTCAGCTTTGGGAAAGCCGTTTGACGTATAAAAAGCGATACGACTTTGCCATCTTCTTTCCAATTCCGTTTTATCAGCATTGACTATTTGTGCTTCTTTCTCATTGAAGTAAACACGGGATTTATCCGTTATCAGGTCGGCCACCAGCCCCAGATGGTCTACATGCAAATGGGTTATGAATAAATCAGTGTGGGCTAAATCTACCTTCAATTTTTTCAGACTGGCCGACATTTCTTCCCGGCATTCTTCACGGTTCTGGCCGGTATCAATGAGCAAGTAGCGCTCACCGCCTTTAACGAGGTAAGAGTTGAGGGCCTTTAACGGACTTCGTGGAAGGGGGATTTCGATACGATATATGGTTGGCAGGACTTGCTCAATCATGGCTTGCGATATTAATTCTACGGCTTATCCGCATCTATTGTCGAACAATCCGGTTTGAAATACTCCATTGCCAGATATTTTTGATGCAAAATAGCACTTGCCTGTTACGGAAAAACCCTTGAATCGGTTGTACTGAAGCGCTCAGACCAGGTCTTTCTTCTTCTCTTCGTACTCCTCTTTGTTTATCTCGCCGCGGGCATATCTCTTTTTGAGCACCTCCAGAGCCGATTCTGCCTTTGAGGAGTCGGAGCTCCTTGATTCGCCGGAACCACGAACGGCAGCCACCACCGCCCAGATGATGAGGCCCAGGAAAACTATCCAGAGAACGGGCATCAGCCACATCCAGCCTAAGCCCCCCATCATCCACGGGCCCATCATCCCCCAGCCTTCGCCTTGCCACCCCACGACCAGCCCGAAGACCAGGGGCAGGATGATAAAGGCGGCTACAATTATGCCACCGATAATCAGGGCTGTCTTGATATTTTTATCCATTACCTTCCTCCTTTCTACCTCTTAGTATATACCCTAGCAGCAAATTTAACAGCGGGGCCAAAACACCTTGAAGACTTTAGCATAAATGAAGCCTTTGAATTCACCCGGAGTCCCGGTCGCCTGTCCCTATTCGGTCTGCCTTTGAAGCGCAAGCTCTCTAGCCTTCACTCCAACCTCGCTTTTCCCTTACCAGTCGTTGCCTGATGTTTTTCGCCGCGTTTCCCACGCCGGGGAGACGAATTATGAACAGCAAGGCCAGTACCACCACGTAAAGCAGGGGACGGCTCAGGCCTTCCTTAGCCGCCAGTACCACTGCCAGCATAAAATGAGTTACCACCAGCACTGCCGCTGTATAAACTAACCAGCGCAGTTGTTTCCAGTTTCTCCCCAGCCGCTTCTGCCACCCCCGGGTAGAGGTGACGGTCCGCAGCAGCAGAAGCAGAAAAGCGGCGAAGCCTATGAGCACAAAATATTTGCCGGCAATATCCTCCCAGATCAAAGCGAAGTTGAAACCATAATCCAGCCCGATAAAGGTGAGGAAATGCAGACAGGCATAGAGGAAGGCATAAAGCCCCAGCGTGCGGCGCAGTAGCAGCACCTGCCGGATGCCAAAGATCAGATTGACCGGTGTGCAGGCCAGGGAGAGTACCAGCAGAATCAGGGCAGAGCTACCGGTTCGAAGGGTGATTTCCCGTATCGGGTCGGCGGTCAACCGGCCCCAGGCAAAGTCCCAGCCAAGTATGGCCAGCGGCAGTAACGCACCAATGTTCGCCAGTATCTGAAGCCAGGGAGCCTTGAGCCTGTGCATTAGAAGAGTTTCTTCGGGTCCATACCTGCGTAAAAATGCGCCACTTCTTCAGCGTAGCCATTGAGATACAGAGTCTCACGACGCCCGAGTTCGCCAATCCGCCGCTCACTGGCCTGAGACCAGCGAGGATGGTCTACCTCCGGGTTCACATTGGCATAGAAGCCATATTCGCTGCGAGCGGCTGCCATCCACAGGGAGAGGGGTTGCTCTGCTACCAGGTCGATTTTGACAATTGATTTGATATTCTTAAAGCCGTATTTCCAGGGCACTACCAGCCGGATCGGGGCGCCATTCTGAGGCAGCAGGGCATTGCCATAAAGGCCGGTTGACAGGATGGTAAGGTCATGCATGGCTTCATCAAGGCGCAGGCCTTCCACATACGGCCAGTCGTAATAGCCCAGCGTCCTCTGGCCGGGCATCTGCTCGGGGTCGAAAAGCGCTTCAAA
>CAYFVI010000272.1:0-3401 GCA_964346525.1 uncultured Dehalococcoidaceae bacterium | reverse complement strand
GTGCGCAGTCTATCCAGGGAGCGCTTAATGCTTTCCGAGGCGCCAGCTTTGCTCCTCTCCGTTGTTTTGCAGGCAAGGAATATTTCCTTACGATATTTTTCTACCATAGGCCCTGACCTTACCTCTGCCTGACCATATCTCGGGGCAATATCAAAATGATTTATACCGTTTTCTATTGCCATCTGGATTGCGGCGTCAGCTTCCTCCTGAGTCACATCCCATAACGCCGCCCCGCCCAGAGAGATTACAGAGCTTTCATGTCCGGTTCTGCCCAGCCTGCGATATTGCATCGATATACTCCCCTCCAACAATATATATTAAGTTATTATACTTGTTTGTTGGTTAATGTGTTAAGTAGCGAATATATAAGCTCTGTTTTTAAAAAGCATTTGACAATATTGGGGTGTGTCTCTATACTCGTTCTTATCAAGAGGAGGTTATAATGGGACCGCAAAAGATAAGGATACTTGTCAATGCCTTTTTTGGCGACGAGGAAATCGAACTGGTTTTCCCCGAGAACTGGGTGGTCCAAGAATGTCGCATCGCCGGCCATGACAGACCGCCTTTATCTGATGACGAGATGCGGAGCGCCTTGCAGAAACCATTCGGCACCCCGCGGCTCAGGGATATGGCCAAAAAGGACGATCAGGTGTGCATTCTCTTTGATGACCTTCCTAAACCAACGCCGGTCAACCGTATCGCGCCCTTTGTCCTGGAGGAACTGCACGAAGCGGGCGTTACCGATGAGCAAATTCGCTTCCTGTGTGCGCCAGGGACTCATCGACCGCTGATCTACCCCGAGTTTGCGGTCAAGCTCGGCAGGGAGATTGTAGAGAAGTACCCGGTATACAATCACAGTATCTGGGAGAACGTCGTCGATATGGGAAAGACCAGTCGCGGTACCCCGGTTTACGTTAACCGCGAATTTGCTTCCTGCGACCTCCGGGTCGCCATCGGCAGCGTATTTCCGCACCCATTGGCGGGTTTCGGTGGTGGTGGCAAGATTATCATGCCGGGGATATGCGGTATCGAGACGATTGATTATCATCATAAGCATATGGATGAGAACTGTGCGCTGGGCCGGGTGGATGACAACGTTTTCCGTCTGGACATTGAAGATGCCGCCCGCCTGGCTGGCCTGCACTTCAAGGTAGACGCGGTGTTGAACAACCGCCGTGAGGTCGTGGGGCTATTCGCCGGAGACCTGGTGGAGGAACACCGTGCTGGGGCAGAACTCGCTCGCGAGCTCTACAAAACGGAAACGGTCAAGGACGCCGATGTGCTTGTTCTCAACAGTTATCCGGATGAGTGTCAGCTGGTACGTTCCATGGGATGCGTGCCGGACTCCCTTCATGAAGGCGGGGACGTGGTGGTAATAACCCATTCTTTTGAGGGCCAGAACCTTCATCAGTGGGCTGGTCGCTTTGGGACAGACTACGGTGGGCGAGGCTATAAACCAGCGCGTGTTTACGCCTATATAGAGAAGGCAGCGAAGATAATAGTGGTGGCGCCGCATCTATCCAAGTGCGATAGGGATATGATCGGCACTCCGGAAAAACTGACCTGGTGTAAGACGTGGGTCGAGGCCCTGGCCGAGCTTACGGGCAGGCATGGGCCCGGCACCAAGGTGGGCGTGTATCCGTACGCCCCCTTGCAGGTGCCCTTCGCCACCACAGTTAAGACGGCTGCGGGACGAAAATAACCGGAAAGCCATTCAACTCCCGGCGTCTGCTGCCCTCCTTCTTTAGAGAATGATATCGGATCCGGCATTTCCACCCATCAACGGGACGAAAAAGGCTCTCCGGTGTCGTCCCGTTCGGTCCTCCTTATGAACGTAAAGCCCCAAAACGCTTCCAATCGTGTTTCTCCATATAAGCTAATAGAAACAAATATTCCAGTCCTCTGCACAAAACAGGCAATTTGGGATGAAAGCTTTCCATATTTCAGACCCCTGCCGCCAGCTTACCAAATGCAAAACGTTAAAGTATTATATTTTAAGACAGGGTAGAGCGTTTAAACCGAAAACTATAAACCTGGCTGTACTTTAGTCAGACTTTGATATTGCTCAATTCGGCGGGCTGGCCCCATGCCTTCAGATTACTGCCGGGGTGCTTGCCTGTTTCCCGTGCTTGAGAAAAGTCCCGTTACCGTATTCCTCGAAGGCTACCCTCAACTCTTCTTCGGTGTTCATAACGATGGGCCCGTACCAGGCAACAGGCTCGCCGATAGGTTTCCCGGATATCAAAAGAAGCCGGATCGGCCTGTTATCAGTGGTGACCTTTACTTCATCGCCGTCATCAAAGAGAACAAGGTTTTCGGCACCGAAGATGCGCTCACCTTGGCCCAGATAACCTTCGCCTTCGATGACGTAGGCGAAAACCGTGTGCCCCCTCATGATAGAATGGCCAAAAACCGATTTAGATGGCAGGGTGATGTCAAGGTACTCGGGGTCGGTCACAATGTCCCTGACCGGCCCTTTTATCCCGTTGACTTCACCGCAGATGATTTTCAGCCTGGCGCCAGATTCATGAGCGACTTCTGGAATCTGAATGCTTTTGATATCCCGATAGCGTGGCAGCATCATCTTATGCGCCGCGGGAAGATTGGCCCATAACTGGAAACCCCACATTAACCCGTTTTTCTGACCCCTGGGCATCTCCTGATGAATGATACCGCTGCCGGCTGTCATCCACTGGACGTCTCCCGAGCCTATTATCCCTTTGTTCCCCATGCTGTCGCCGTGTTCAACTTTGCCGTGAAGGACATAGGTAATAGTCTCTATGCCACGATGAGGATGCCAGGGAAAACCGCTCATATAGTCCCCGGGCTTATCGGAATGAAAATCATCTAGCAGTAAAAATGGGTCCAGCCGCGGAACCTCATTGAATCCAAAAGCCCGTTTCAAATGGACGCCAGCCCCTTCAATGGTGGGCCTGCTTTTAAGGACTTCTTTGACTTTTCTTATCATATTCGCTCTTCGCCTCCATGTCTGCCAGTGTAATTTCAGTACTGTACTTTTATTATTACCCATAAATGTCGCTTCGAAAATGACCAAAGTCACATGGACAGCCCGTCTTTTCCAGAGGCATTTGTTTAAGGCCTCCGCTTTCTATCACGGGATAATTTCGGTGGGTATACCCGGCCATGTCAACAAACACCCCCCGATTCCACTAACCTGCCGTTACCTTTTTCGTTATATAATACAGAAAGCCGCCGAGAAAGAGGTCAATGTGAGCAAAACGATATTATCTGCTGGAATCGTTCTTTTTAGTCTGTTCACTTTGGTCATATCAGGATGTGCCGCACCTCAGCCGATTCCTTCTCCAGCTCCGACACCTGCGCCCGTATCGGTCAATATACTCCAGTCAGAGAAGCCGCGGATAACTTCGCCGGAAGTGAAT